>CANQJK010000021.1 GCA_947624235.1 uncultured Clostridia bacterium
GCCATTCTCGAAACGGTAATAGATATTATGGCTGGACAGTGGATATTGCTTGTTTTGAAGGTGGGCTACCTCACCAACACGACATACGGATACATCAAGTGGACGCAGTATATACGCAGTCACAAAAACGACGCTCAAAAAGCTCTTGCGTAAATGAAAACAGAATATGTTCTTTTACTTCGCAATTAAAGCGGAGCTTGAACAAGCGAAATGCGCGTAATGCACGGTAGCAAAAGCATTGTGCCGAAACCGAAAAAATGTCCCGACCTTGTGACGACAGGAGCGAGTGTATCCTCTGTAAAATAATCTGCAACGAGGGACTGTCCTGAAACCAGTAAGTCAAAACAATGTAACGACCTTGTAATAGACAGAGCGAGGGTGTTTCGTATCAGAACAAACACTTTTTGTAGTGCATAGAATTTATCCCTGCGAATAGGGGTGGGCGGTCGGGGACCTTGTGACAGAGAGAGCGAGGGTGTTTCGCGCAAAATAATCTGCAACGAGTGCGTAGCACGAAGCGAAGCCTTTTTGCGCGGAATACCCGAGTGCCACATAATCTGCAACGAGTGCGTAGCACGAAGCGAAGCCTTTTTGCGCGGAATACCCGAGCGACACCGCGAAGCCTTTTTACAGGGGATATGCGAGCGGTGCCCGTTTTGATGGGGATATACGAGCGACACCGTGAAGCCATTTTTACAGGGGACATACGAGCGAAAAGACTTGCCGAAAAAAAATTTCGAGCAAGTCTTTTTAAGGAAGAAGTACTTGTACGCATATAATACTTTGCATATCGCAGATTTTTAAGGAAAAAGAGAAAAAGTTCGAAATTTTATCGTCAGAGCAGAAAAACGTCCCAAAAGCGAAAAGCAAGCGATGAAAATTTATTTTCGCAAAAAAACATCATGACGAATGTCCAAAAGACGTCAAATAAGTTGCCGATATAAATATTGACAAAATAAGAATATCTGATAAAATTGATACAATAGGGAATATGGCCCAAAGGAGAAAACGATGAAAGAACTGTACAGCAGTATTTACAAACGTAGATCCGTTAGAAACTATGACGCGGATGTCAAACTGTCCGACGAAGAACTTGCCGAAGCGGAGGCGTATCTCGGCGAGTTGAAACCGCTCATTCCCGAATTGAAGGTCCAATTTGAAATTGTTCCGCGCGAGCAGACGAATTGCCGTTTCAATGCGCAGTACTGTTTGCTCGTATATGGCGAGCAGGGCAATTTGTGGCTTACCAACATCGGCTACATGTTGGAGCAGTGGGATCTGTTTCTTGCCTCGCGCAACATCGGAGTGTGTTGGTTCGGCATGGGAAAACCCGAGCAAAAGGAGCGCGACGGTTTGAGCTACGCCATCATGCTTTGTTTCGGCAAGGCAAAAGAGCAAGATTTTCGCACTAAGGCAGAAGATTTCAATCGCAATGACGTTGAAAACATCTGGTCGGGACTTGGCGACGAAAAGTTGGGCGAAATTGTGCGATTGGCTCCCAGCGCCGTCAACAGTCAACCGTGGCGCGTGGAACAGGTGGGCAAAAGTTTCAACGTTTACAGGCAAAAAGGCTCCGTTCCCATTCTTTCGGCACAACTGTTCAAGCGTTTCAACAAAATCGATATGGGCATTTTCTTGTGCTATTTGGACATTGCGTTGGAAGAGTGCGGATACAATTTTACGCGACAATTGGGTACCGAGTCGGACGAGGGCAAACGCGTGCTTGTAGCTACCTACACGCTTGATTGATTTCAAAAGGTATCACTCGGGTATTCCGCGCAAAAAGGCTTCGCGCGTCGCAAATCGCCCTTGACATCTCCGCTCGCAATACCGCTCGCATATCCCCTGTAAAAAGGCTTCGCGGTGTCGCTCGGGTATTCCGCGCAAAAAGGCTTCGCTTCGTGCTACGCACTCGTTGCAGATTATTTTGCGCGAAACACCCTCGCTCTGTCTATTACAAGGTCGTTACATTGTTTTGACTTACTGGTTTCAGGACAGCCCCTCGTTGCAGATTGTTTTGATTGTGGACATACTCGCTCTGGGTAGAATAAGGTCCCCGACCACCCGCCCCTATTCGCGTGGATATATTCTATGTACTACAAAAAGTGTTGGTGCGGATATGGGACACACTCTCACTTTCTATCACAAGGTCCCCGACCGCCCGCCCCTATTCGATTAGATATATTTTTCTCGCTACAATATTGTTGGTTTCAGATACAGACATCTTGGGACAACTGGTTTCGGAAAATTGGCGCCCTCGTTGCAGATTGTTTTGATTGGGGACATACTCACTCTGGGTAGAATAAGGTCCCCGACGGCGTCGCAAATCGCCCTTGACATCTCCGCTCGCACAAAAAGTGCGGGCGATTTTGCTGTCAGGCGTTTGCTCCTTTCCCCACAAAGTCTTTGGAACTTTGTGGGGGCCCCGTTATTCGCATTGATGCAATTTTTGTGCTACAAACGATTTTAGTTCAGAAACGAAATACACTCGCTCTCGTTGATACAAGCGTTGGCACTCCCGTGCAGACTACAAGTGAAGCATAGTCGTCGCTTTTAGCGGAAATTTCGCTCTTCTTTTTTGCAGACAGACATTTGACAAAATTATTCCTTTTGCACCTTTGTTTGTTGCAAAATTCGTTTTTTTACTGTATAATATTAACTATGCTTAAAATCAATCAAATTTGGAACAATATTCTGTTGGAAGCGGAGTCCAAAACCACAACGCTTGCCTATGATTTATATATCAATTCGTTGCAACCTGTGGGCATATACCGCGACAGGCTCATTTTGCTTGCCGAAACGCGCGCTATCAAAAACATTGTAGATCACAACTACAAGGAAATTTTGCGCAAGTGCACAAACGTAGTGTTCCCTTCCATTGTGGACGTTGAGATAATAACGGAGGACGAACTTCCCAACGTGGGCAAAGTGGAGCAGGAAGTGGACATTCCCGTTTCTCCCAACTATGTAAACGACACCGAGGAAAAAGCGGTGTTTGTGTCGCAGTACACTTTTGAAAACTTTGTTGTGGGCAAATCCAACGAATATGCCGAAGCAGTCGCGCGCGCCGTTGCGGATAACCCCGGCACCAAATACAATCCCGTGTTTTTGTGGGGAGGAGTAGGCTTGGGAAAAACGCACCTTATGCATGCAATAGGCAACAGCTTGCAACGCAACTTTCCCGACAAGAAGATAATGTACGTCACATGCGACCAATTTGTAAACGAGTTTATCGAATCTTTGCACGACACGACCAATCCAAACGCCATGAAAGATTTTCGCGCAAAGTACCGCAAGTTGGACGTGCTTATGATGGACGACGTGCAATTTCTTGCCAACAAGGAAGGCACGCAAGAGGAGATGTTTCACACCTTCAACGAGTTGTACCTTGCGGATAAGCAAATAATTTTGAGTAGCGATCGTCCGCCCAAGGAGATCAAGATAGAGGAACGCCTCAAAACGCGTTTTGCCACGGGCGTGATCGCGGATATCCAACCGCCCAATTTAGAAACGCGTATTGCGATTTTGCAAAAGAAGTGCTCCAACAAGGGCTATGCGATAAATATTCGCGTGCTCACCCTTATCGCGGAAAAAATAACCAACAACATTCGCGAAATGGAGGGTATGCTCAACAGGATAATCAGTTACTCCACGCTTGTGGGTGGCGATCCCAACGACATGAACATAGTCAACGACGCACTGCGCGACTACGCCGACGCCAGTAGCGACATCATCACTATCGACCAAGTCGTCAAAGCGACGTGCGAATATTTTCGCGTCAGGCGCGAGGATCTTATCGGCAAAAAGAAAAACAAAGAGATCGTCGTCCCTCGCCAAATTTGCATCTATCTGATTTGCGACATTTTGGGACAGAGCGTTCCCCTTGCCTCTATCGGCGAATATTTCGGAGGGCGCGATCACACGACCGTCATGCACGCGCGCGACAAGATCAGCGAAGAAATCAAAACAAACGATATCACGGCGTCGCAGGTAAAGGACATTCGCGACAAGATCTACAACAGATAGTGGCGCGTAGCGGTTTTGACAATAAGCCTGCCCTGCAAACAAGCAGGCTTTTTGCTTAAAACGTCAGCAAAAACGCCCCGAAAACAAAAAAATCTAATTCAAGAAGCAAAAATGCAAGTAAATATAGTTATTTTTTCCAAAATTATCAACGGATTTGTAACAGTTACTTGACATATTTGTTTTTTAATCATAAAATATATGAGATGATATAAAAGGAGATACATCCAATGAGCAGATATGTGAGGAAAAGTTTATCCGACGGTGAAGAAATAGTTGTGAAAGCAAGGAAAAGTTGGTGGTACATCACTTGGCCCTCCCTTTGTCTTGCTTGCGCCGTTTTCGCAATAATTTTTGCCACGCCTCAAATTGCAAAACTCGCCGACACGGTCACGTCGGGAGTGCCCTTTATAGACAAAATGCTTCCGGCCATATTTAAATATGTGTTGCCTGCATTGTTGGGAGTTGTTTTGGGCTTGGCAACATTCATTCCTTTTTACAGACATCTCATCACCTTTTTGACGTTGCAATTGGTACTTACCAACAAACGCCTGATAAGCAAAGTGGGTTTGTTCCGTATCAGGGCATTGGATATCCCCGTAGACAAAATCGACCATATCGAGGTTCGTTCCTCTTTGATAGGCAATCTTCTGCACAACTTCGATGTGGAGATCGCCAGCGTAAGCGGAACGGACGGAGTGGTGCAACGCGGAAAGAAAACCGTTCGCACATTCTGCGGAATTGCCAACGCCAGGAAGTTGCGCGACGCGGTGCAAGAGATAGTGGAAAAGCACGCCGACGAACATCGCAAACTTCAAGCAAAGGAAATCGCCAACGCAATGCGCTCCTATTGATAACACTCTGACATTCTGGGGACTGTGACAAAAAGCACGGCCCTTTTTGTCGCTCGCATGTCCCCATCAAAACGGGTATCGCTCGGGTGTTCCGCGCAAAAAGGCTTCGCGCGTCGCAAATCGCCCTTGACATCACCGCGCGCACGAACAGTGCGGGCGGTAAAGCTGTCAGGCGTTTGCTCCTTTCCCCATCAAGTCTTTTGGACTTGATGGGGTGCCCCGAAGTTTGCACTCGTTGCAGATTATGGTGTCGCTCGTATATCCCCATCAAAACGGCTTCGCTTCGGGGCTGTCGAATTTTACTTTTTTAGTTGTTTATTCAATTAAATACGACAGCCCCTCGTTGCAGATTGTTTTGATTGTGGACATACTCGCTCTGGGTAGAATAAGGTCCCCGACCGCCCGCCCCTATTCGCGAGGATATATTCTATGTACTACAAAAAGTGTTGGTGCGGATATGGGACACACTCGCTCTGTCTATTACAAGGTCGTTACATTGTTTTGACTTACTGGTTTCGGAGACGTCCCTTGTTGCAGATTGTTTTGATTGGGGACATACTCGCTCCTGTCGTCACAAAGCCCCCGACCGACCACCCCATTCGATAAACAACAACTGTAACATAGTAAACTGTAACAAACAATAACAAAACGGAACAAACGTGTATCTAATGACAATGTAAATGAGAATGACAATGTTAAATGATAATGTTATTGAGAATAAAAAAAGTCTTATGGGGTTTTTAAGAGAGATAAGAAAATCAGGGGTATAATATGAGAGGGAAAAAGTATCTAGCAACTTTACAGTTTGGCAAAATTTTAAGCAACAACTTTATAGTGTTTCTGTATGTAGTGTTAAGTCTATCTTTGCCGTTGATTATTTTGTGTGTCATTACAATTATTCAGGACAACGATCTGATGATGATAATTATGATATTGTTTGTTTTGTCGGTGGTGTCCGCAATAATATATGTGCTAGTAAACCAAAAACGTCATTTAAAGTATGTTAAAGAATGGTTGAAAGATGCGGTCGTTGTTGAAGCGGAAATGTATCAGATAAGTCCGATTTCTCGGTCTACGGAATATACAGATTATGCCTTTCAAATCACGTTTATTTATGAAGACGAAACAATAACTATCGTTAGGGATACGAGCGTAGATAAAAGACTCGATACTAAGGTTTATCAAAACATGAAATGTATAACAAAATTTCCAACAAAGTTACAGATACTTTATTCTCCCAAATATAATCAAGTAATATTTTATAAATAAAATTATGATAATGTAAATGAGAGAGTGTATGTAAATGTAAATATCGATTACAACACGCTCTCTTTTTTTATAAACATACAACACGAAAAGCAATGTTTCCAGTCATAACAAAACATATCAAAAAAAACAACAAACAGAAACAAACATGTATCTGATGATAATGTAAATGATAATGTAAATGTTAATGAGAGTGTGTATGTAAATATAAGTGAGAGTGTGTATGTAAATGCAAATAGTCGTTGTGACACGCACTCACTCAATATATAAACAAACAACGCGAAAAGCAATTTTTCAAGTTGTAATAAACCATATCAAAATAACAACCAAAAACAAACAGTATCAAATCGTAACAAAACAGAACAAACAAGAACAAAACATATCTAATGATAATGTAAATGTTAATGACAATGTAAATGATAATGTTAATGAGAGTGTGTATGTAAATGTCAATGTTAATGTAAATGAGTGTGTGTATGTAAATGCAAATTGCAATTACGACTCACTCGCACTTTTCAAAGACGAACAGTTTGCGGAAGCGATGCTTATATTATTCGCAACGATTGCGCTGTGCGCACAAATTTTGTTTTAACGCAAAAGCAGGTTTTTGCACATCGTTTATTTTTACGCCCCAAACTTTCTCGTAGAGTCGAAAAAAGCACACGGTGAGTTGTGTGCTTTGTGTTTTTGCTTTTGGGAAGTCAGTTGTTTTTCAAACGCTGTTCCGCTTCGTCAAAGTATTTTTTGTAGGAGTTTGTAAGCATCTTGTTGTAGCGTTGTTTTTCGCTGTCCGTTTTGGGTTGGGCAAAGGTGTAGGGACCGTTGACTTTCCACCTGTTAAACAAGCCTATTTTCATGGCGTTTTTGGGGCAGAGGTGAGCGCAACGCATGCACATCAGGCATTTTCCGCCAAAGCGAAACTTGCCCTTTTTTGTGACGCGAATGTTGTGAGTGGGGCAATTGTTGACGCACATGTTGCAATGTACACATTCCTTTGACACCTTGTACATGCGACCGTTAAGTTGTCCGCCCCATTGTTCGCACCGCATTACCCAAGCAACGAAGTGCCCGCAAAACACGCGTTTTAGCAAATGTTGTTGTCCGTCAACGATCTGTTTTGAGTCCAGCGGAATAAGCTTTTGCGCCGTATCCCACATTTTGTGCGCCATTTCGTCGGAGTGGCGAAACATGATGTTGTAGGGCATGCAGTAGTGGTACTCGTTGCTGACTACAAAGCGCTTGCGTTTGAGCAGGGCGCGCAATTTGAGGGACGATATGTTGTTGAGTTTGAGCGGTTCGCCCGAAGTGTTGAACACAAACGTGCGTTTTGCGCTGACCGAACGCGGTAAACGTTTGGCAAATTGCAGGGCTATGGGCGGAGCGTTGAATGCGTACACGGGGTAGCCTATACCAAACAGATCGCAATCGGCAATTTGTTTGAGAATGTCGTCGGGCAAACTTTTGCAAAGCGTCATGCCTTCAATGGAAAACGTCTGCACTTCGTTTCCGAGTTGGGCAAAACTTTCGGAAAATTGTTGCGCAACCCTTTGCGTGTTTCCCGTTCCCGAAAAGTAGCAAATAACTATTTTCATTTTATCTTTCCGTACTTTGCTTCAAATTTGTCGTTGAAGTAGTAAAAATTGTCCTCGTTTTTGTCGTGGCTGTCGTACCACACCTGTGCGTAGATCTTGTCTTTTTTGGCAAGGCGGTCGAAATCCCAACAGTATGCCGTGTAGCTCGGATTCCACCAATGTCCGACGGCAACGGTGTATCCGCGCGCTTTGAAGCGTTGTCCGTCGCTGTTTTCCCACTCCAATCTGTCGTAAAGCCCGCCTTTTTGAGAGAGCAGTCTGCCCCCGTGCATTTGGGCGATGTGTTTGAGCTCCTTGTATCCCACTTCGCGCGTAGGATCGAAGCCCAAGTCCACAAGCGGTGCGCAGTCCCTGTTTTTGAGTTGTTCGTAGTCCAGCGGATCGCCCCGCTCGTCTTTGCCTTCGAACAGAAGGGGAAATTTGCTCCAATCTTTGCCGATTGCGTCGTAGTTGGCGTCACCGCCGAAGTAGGCAAGCATGCGCGCCGTATCGCGATGCGCCTTCCAATATTTGGGACTGTTGGGGTTTTTGCACAAGCGTTCTATCGCAAGTTTTTTGATGAGCTTTTTGGGCGCGATCTTGCCCGCTTTGAGTATGCCGTGTTGGCTTTTGAATTGTTTCCAAAAATCTGCGGTGCTTTGGCGTTGGTAATCGAACATGTCGTTCAGCACGTTGCTGTCGTAAAACCACACGCCGTGAAAATTGCGCGTTGCGTTGAAATCGGGATCGAAAAAGTCCTTTACCGATCCGCCGATTATTTCAAAACCGTCGTTCAGCACGTCGTAGCCCGTCACGCAATTGACAAGTCCGCCCCCGATGTTGAAAACTTTGTTCCAAAACGTTTTTTTGAGTTTGTAGTCGTTTTCGATATCGTTGCGTATTATGTTTGCTATCAACAAGCCGGAATCTTCCGCGGTCACCCATTCCAACGGGGCGTTGAAGCAGGTGTGGAACATCAATCCGTCGCTCATGTTGTCGCTCAACATGTGACTGTGAAGCACCGCCGTTTGACGAAGTACCGTTTTGAAACGTATGTTGCTTTCCAGCACACGAAACTCTCCGCGCATCTTGGTGAGAGAGTAAATGTCGAAGGGGGATATCAACAACGGATCACCCACCCGCGCCCACATGTGTTTGCTGTTGCGGTTGCCGTACAACGCAACGGTGGAGATATGTATCAGCTTGGGTTGCTCGTGTAGCGCCTCTATTGCCGTGCACAGGCAATCTACGCCCTTTTCATTGCAGATTATTGCGTAGTGGGGAACTTGATCGCTGTGAGGCGGAATGACAGACGCCATGTTGACAACGTAGTCAGTGCCCGAAACAAGCTCGTCGCAGACATCACGATGGTGAACGCTTCCGTACACAAAACGGATGCGGTCCATCTGTCCTTTGCATATTTTTTTGATCTCAGCCAAGCGTTTTTCTTTGGGAAAAACCAATAGTTTAAGCTCCACATCGGGCAGTTTTATCAGTTCGCGCAGAACTTGTATGCCCATGTTTCCCGTTACGCCCGTCAAAGCAACTTTCATGTTTTTGCTCCTTGGTAAGTAGTCAAACGGAAAAAATATCCATTTTAACTTATTTATTATACAAAAAAATCTGCACAAAATCAAGACAATATGCGCCTTTACTGACAAAAATAACTAATTTTCCCCTTTTTACACTGTTTGAAAGGGCAATATTGTCGCAAACAGTACCCATTGGTAGGGCATATAAGATATTATCCCTTGACGGAGAAGGCGTTCGCTCGCTTGCAAACAGGGTAAATGCGCCTGGCGCGCACCTGCGCATGTCAAAACAGACGCAAATTCCGCGCACGGCGTCAAAAGGTCTCCTTGTTTTAATTTTTCTTTTACGCCGACATTTGACACAGAACCAAAAAAACGGCTTGAAACAATTCGATTTCAAGCCGGTTTTAGTGCAATTATTCAATTTTTGCCGTCTGCGCAATCAATGCAACGGTCGCCATATCGTATTTTGCGGTAATGACTTTTTACATTTTCTCGCGGTGCGGAATGTTCTTCATATCGCAATATTTCGCCGCCGCGGAGCTGTCGCTACATACGATCGTCAAGTCGTCGCAACCGCTGAAAACGCCCCAACCGAAGTCGGTTACGCTGTCGGGCACAACAGCCAGTTTTAGTTCGGTGCACCCGTGAAAAGCGGTGTCGTCAATGCGCACGACGGATTCGGGAAGCACGATCTTTTGCAAATGAGTGCAACCGTAAAACGCGCCCTCGCCTATCTCGCAAACGCTGTCGGGCACTTCGATCTCTTCGAGATTTACACATTCGCAAAAAGCCCACGGCGCTATCACCGCAACGCTGTCGGGAATGGCAAATTTTGTGTGCGCAAGTTTGGGCGGATAGGAAATGAGTTCCGACTTGTTTTTGTTGAACAAAATGCCGTTCAAGGATTTGAAAAAGCGGTTGTGCGGATCCACGTCGATCTGTTCCAGATTGTTGCACCCTCTGAACGGTCCCGAACCTATCGATTGCACCGAGCGAGGAATGTGCACAGTGTGGAGGCTCTTGCAGTCTTTGAAGGCGTATTTGCCTATCTTGGTGAGGCGATCCTTCAAATCGACCGATTCCAGACTGAGGCAACCGTTAAACACCATGTCGTCCAATTTGGTGACAGGCTCGGGGATATCGATGCTTTTGAGGCTGGAACAATCGGCAAAGGAACTTTCGCCGAGAATGTTCAGTTTGGAGGGGAGGCGAATGTATTCGAGCGCTTTGCAACTGTTGAACACGCCACCGTAAAGTTCGCTTATACCGTCGCTCAAATTGACGTCTTTGAGTTTGGCGCAGTTTTCGAATGTGCGCTCTCCCAATTCCAATTCGTCGTTGTTGGTGGTCAAGGAAGTCATTTCCACGCAATCGCGGAAGGCGCTTTCGCCCACCTTTTTGAGACTGCTCGGAAACTCGATGCTTTTGAGGGATTTGCAACCTCTGCAAGCCTCGCGCTCGATGGAGCGGACCTGTTCGCCGATATGCAACTGTTCGAGTTTTTCGCAATTTTTGAAGGAAGCCCTGCCCAAAGTGTGCACGTCGGACGGTATGGTCAATTCGACGCTACCGTCTTTGCAGGCAACGAGCACGCCGTCCTCTACCTGCAAACTGCGCATTGTTTCAACAGGCAAGCCCGTCACAAGCTTTTTGACGTATTTTTCCAGATCGCTTGCCACCGAACCTTTGACGTGCTGGATGTTTTCCAATATCATTTTCAACGGCGCGGGTATCTCGACGTTGTCGCTCAGATACACGGGATATATCTTTTTGTTGTTTTTGAAGGCGGTAATTATCTCCATTCCGCAATACTTGGAGTTCATCGAGTGTTCGGATATGAACAGTATGAATGCGTTGCAATTTTCTATGCGCGTGCGCAGTTCTTCGCGGAAATCTTCGCCTATTTCCATTGTGTCGTCGTACCAAAAGCGAAATTTTTCCCTTTCGATGATCTTCATCACGCGACACACCTGCATCGTGTCTCGGTGGGAATAGCTGACGAATATGTACGGTTCCGTTCCGTCGTATGCTGTCAGCACTTTGGACATGTACCTTTCCGCGTCCGCAACGGTTTCGGGAACAAAGTTTTGTTGTTCAACAGCTTCTTTCATATATCTCTCCTTTTTATATTATTTACAGAAAAATCAACTGCGCAAGGCACAGTCCGCCCAGCGCGGCGACCATGGTGGGCAATGCTACGGTCACGCCTATTTTGAGGAAGTCCTTGTAGCCGAATTTAAGCCCGTGGTCGTTGAGTATCGAACTCCACATTATGCCCGCAAGCGCGCCTATCGGCGTCAGAAAAGCGCCAATGTTGGAGCCGATGATGGTGGCGAATATTGCGGAGTTTGCCGCCACTCCCGTGAGCGACGCGCCTTCTATTATCGAACTGAACAGCACGCTCATGGGAATGTTGTTTATTATGTTAGCCGACAAGAAGGAAGTAAACCCGTACGTCCACACCGTAGCCCCGTCGCCCAACGAAGAAAGCGCCTTGCCCATTTCACTCGTTATGCCGAGGGTGTTGAGCACAAGTATCATCACAAACATGGAGAGGACAAAGGGTATCAGTTGAAAGGGTGCGCGTTTTAGGCATTGCAACAGTTCGCGCGGAACCTTTTTGCGCACAAGTGCGGTCACTCCCACAAAAATAAACAAACTCACCACGCTACCGAGGGCGATATACCACATTTCCATGCCGGGCACATAGGAGCTTATCGCAAGCAAAATGGTGCACACGGCAAGGTGAGCAATGCCCACCCACAGCAAAAATTTGTCCTTTATTTCCACTATCTCCGCTTCGCCTTCCATGGGAACGGACAGTTGTTTGCGATACATCAAAAACATCACGCCGAAAGCGACCATGCCCGCCAAAATGGTGGGGATAAAACTGAATTTGACGTATTCGAGAAAGCCTATCCCGCTTGCCGAAGCCAAAAAGATGTTTGTGGGATTGCCTATTATCAACGCCAGGCTCCAAGTGTTGGCCGCAACAAATTCCGCCGCGAGATAGGGCGTGGGGTTGATCTTCGCATTTTTGGCAAAGTAGCAAATAAAGGGCGTAAAGGACAAGATTATTATGTCGTTGGATGTAAACACCGTCAGCACCGATACGATTATGTACAGGTACAAAAACAGTTTCACTTGTCCCGTTTTGGCGCGTTTTAGCGTTACGCTTGCCAAATATCTGAAAAATTGCAGTTCGTCGAGGAAAATGGACAGCACCGTCATGGATATGAACAGCACCAAAATTTTTAGGGGGTTGATGGCGGATTCGTTGTCCACAAGTCCCTTGCCCACACTTTCAAACAACTCGCGGGCGTTGGGTTGTCCCACAAACCCCGCAACAAGCACAATGACTGCGCCGACCAGCGTCACTACCCAATAAGAATCGATTTTGTATTTGCCCAAGCGAATTTTCGGAAAAAACAGCACGCTCATTATCATGACCAGGCAAGTTGCCAAAAACATGACGATTGCGCTTATCACGTTGGGATCAGACCAACCCATTTGCTACCCCTTGTTTTCATTACGGTGGATTTGCCGACATATCGGCAATTTTGCATATCACATTGATTGCAAAACCTATTCTTTATTGTATCATATTGCGACAATTTACGTCAATAGTTTAGGAAAAAATATAACTAAAAACAGTATCGAGCAAAGGGCGTTTTGCAAAAAAGCGCAACGCCGTTGCGAAGCGACGTTTGCTTTGTTACCGCAGTTGATCTGCCATGCGCTTTATACGCTCGATAAAGGCAATAGACTGCGCCGTCAATTCGGGATTTTGCGCCTTGTTGTCCGCCACGCCTATCCTAAACAGGTAGTCCAACAACTGCCACCCGTCGCCGTAGGAGTCCAAGTCCTTCACAAATTCTCTGATAAACTCGTCGCTCAATTTTATTTGCCAACTTTTTGAAGGGTTTTCGGAAAGAAGCAAAAATATGTCATGTTCTTTTACCAACTTGGCTATTTGCGCCGTTTCGCTTTCGTCAAAACCCATTTGAGGCAAAGCCCTCAGCGCAATTTGCTCGCTTGCCTTGTTGTGAAAGAGAAAACTGTCCGACGGCTTGCCGTTTACGAGTTTTGTCGAGTGGCACATCGGCTTTCCCATGTCGTGAAAAAACATCGTGTAGGCAAGCAACAGCCTTTGCGAATATTCCAAATCGCGGGAAAGTTTGTTTATCTCCTCCACCGAATGTAATATGTGCTCCATCACGTTGTATATGTGCCACACCGTCCGTTGCGGTTGGTTGAAGCACTGTTCCGTTTCGGGCAGGATGTTCAGCAATTCCTCACGAAAGGGGGCATTGTGAGCATATTCGCCGATAAACCGTTCGCACACGTTATCCGACAGCAATATTTCGTTTAGTTTGGCAACGCAGGCTTTGGTTGCTTCGCTCATTGGCGTCCTTTTGTTTGTCATACGTTTCTCCGCAAAATAATATAATTATTGTATCACAAACCGACTCAATGTCAACACAAAACTTCCCGCAAAAGGTGTATTCCGTACGGGATCGAGAAAAATATAATTTAATATCGGAATACACCGTTGGGCAAGTCAAATAAAGAAGTCGAGAGCAAAACTCCCGACTTCTTTATTTGACATATAACTTTCCTGCTATTATGTTTTCAATGAAATCATTTCGCCGTTTGTTTCAATTTCTTTTGAAAGTAACTTCAAGGCGCTTTCAAGGCGTTCCGTGATCGCGTCACCCATGCGATTAAATCCAAGGAGCTGGGTTATGAGCCTAAAAAGGCCCTGTTTTTCAGCAGAGATATTTCTCTTTAAAATTTCTTTCAGTCCCAAAGCCAATTCAGCAATGTCAATATATTTGATTTCGCGCGGTTCGGCGTTTTTGGCAGGGACACGAAGCGATGGGGTTTCTCGTCCTTGCACATATAAAAATCCATTCTTTCGTATCAGCCCATACCGCGAACAATTCCGCATTTGATTTTCAAATTCCCGCTTGACTACATTCGTAACCTTCTCTCTCCCGCCAAAAAGAAACACTATGCGCTTTAATAACCATTCTTCGGCAATGGGTGCTTCCGCGCGCGCTATTGCCAATACTACGGCGGGGATATTGTGTTTGTATTGGCGCGCAACGGAAAGAACATCTACCATTTTATACTTTGGAAATTCAAAGTGAGTTTCCACGGCAACTTGCTCAAAGCTGTCTGTTGTTGCGGTTTCGCTTTGCAAATTCGTTTGAGAAGGGGCGTTTTCCATAGCGCTTTCGACAGCTTTCAAAAGGCGTTCTTTTTCGACACATTTATTCCTGAACCAATCAGTAGACCAAATTCTGTAAAACTTCCAACCCATTCGCTCCAAAATGTCCTGCCGTAATCGATCCCTGTCGCGTGCGGTTTTGGAAGAATGGTAAGTTGCACCGTCGCATTCGATCGCCAATACATAATCGGATGAGTTGGGATGCTTCAACGCCAAATCAATTCTGAAAGAGGAACATCCGACCTGAGTATCCACAGCGTATCCGTTTTCCCGCAAGAACTCGCATACTTCCATCTCAAATTCCGAGTCGAACTGTTCAAACGGATCGACTTTAATACTTCTCTCCAACGCGACCGTGCCGTTTTCGGCATAGTCCAAATATTCGCGCAACAATCTTGCGCCTTCCGAGTTTGTCCGCGACAAGTCGATGTCATAATTGTGGATAGACGCAACCAACTGCACATTGAGTTTTGCGCGGGTAACTGCAACATTCAGTCGCCGTTCTCCGCCTTCACGGTTGATGGGACCAAAATTCAACAGTAGCCTGCCCTGCGAGTCTCTTGCGTAAGCGATGCTAAAAATGATCGTATCACGTTCGTCGCCTTGTACCGTTTCCAAGTTCTTCACAAAAAACGGCTCCGCGCGGTCAGTTTTGAAGAACTCCTCGAACTCGGCGTGCTGTTGTCTGCGCTTATAGATCAATTTGTCGATCAAATTTTGCTGAGAAATACTAAACGCGACAACCCCAAGGCTTCTATTGGGGTATTTTTGAATATTCTCAAATACAAGATCCACAATCCGTTCGGCCTCATCACGGTTAGTTTTGCTTTTCCTATCAAACACGCCGTTCACATAAAAGAAATCCACGCCTACGCCTTTCGCGTCTGCTTTTGACGAAGGGAACGTGACCAAATCATTGTCGTAAAAATTCTTGTTGGAGAAGGAAATCAGTTGCTCATACCTACTACGATAATGCCATTTCAATCTGCGTTGCGAAAACACAGCCGAACAGAGGTCGAGGATAGACTCAAAATCGGTAATATCCTCGCTCTCTTCATCGTCGTCATTGGCATCGTTGGCGGAATTAAAAAAGTTGCTCGGAGGCATTTGTTTGGAATCGCCGACAACGATCAACTGTTTCCCGCGATAGATAGCACCGATCGCATCTTGCGGGAATATCTGCGACGCTTCGTCGAAAACGACAACGTCGAATTTCATATCGGAGTCCAAATAGGTACTTACGCTGAGTGGCGACATTAAGAAACACGGCTTTAAGGTAAGAGTCAGATCTCCCAAGTCGTGCAAGAGCTGTCGTATTCCTTTCTTTTTGCGTTTCTTTTCGTTCTCGCGCAACAAAATTGAGATGGCGCTTCCCTGTGCGACCATATCGAGACTGGGACGTTGCGCAGACAGTTTGGCTTTGATTTTCGCTTTATTGATCTCAAAGCTTAAAGTGTCTTTCTCTTTGAAGCGCGAGATCATTTCATCGTGCGGGACACGCGCCAATTCGATTAAAATAGGGGACTGATGCTGAATGAAATCTACCCATTGCGTATAGAAAGCTTTTTTATAGCAAAGAGTTATTTTATCTGTGGGCAGTTGCTTTGTGATCGCGTAATCAATATAATCTCGCAACGACAATGCTTCAGTTCTCTGCAAAAGTTTAACGAATTCACACCAATTATCTAATTTATCCGTGTTATCAATACAGCCCAAGAATTTCGCAATCAAGGCTTGCATCGAGGCGTCGCAGACATCGTATTCTTTGGTATCAAACCCTGCAAGAACGCGGTCAAGCGCCTGCTGGTATTTGTCGAAAAGTTTGCGATATTGCTCGGCAAACTGTTTGAATTTAACCCTCTGCTCCGAATATATATCTCTTGTCAGAGCGGAAATCGCACTGATCTCGGGGAATTGCGAGAGCGCATCCCGAACGGAACGAAGTTCTTTTAACAACATATTGAAATCTGTGTTAACCCCCGCATAGGCATCGCCAAGGTGGGAACGCAGGATATCCTCGTCGCTTTTGAACTCTTGTTCCTGTTGCTGATAATTTTTGAGCATCTCCGAAGTGGCAACAATTGACGCATATTTCGGCTTTTTGCCGTCTTTTCTGCACAATTTAAGTTCGTTCACGATACGGTGATACTCTTTATTAAACAATCTGGAAAACCATCTGCGAAATTGTTTCGTGAGTTTTTTATAGAGCAAAGAGCCATCCTGCTTATAAACATCATCGTCAAAATCAACATCGAGTTTTTGTTTCTTTTGCAGAACATTTTCGGCGACGGATTTCAATTTTTCCGCTGTTGCGATCACGTTTGCGAGTTCTGACTCATTAAAGACCGCAGGCGTCATAAATCCACTCACGCCAATCAGATCCATGACATTTTGTAGCGTTTTTGATTCGCCAAGCGTGTGTGGCTCTACTTTATACGCGCGGTTGATTTCCGCGCCGACCGATTGAAGAGCATAACATAAATCAACAACCGATTGCAGATCGGTTTTCAGCCGCATAACAGTTTGATAGGAAGAGTCCGACGCGGTGTAGCCATACCAAACATTAGCATGATAATCGGTACCGACGGAAACGGTGTATTCTGCATAATGATTCAGGTAATTTTCGATTTTATCGATATAGTCCTCGCCTTTGGCGTCGATTTTCTCAATAACAAAAGAAAGGTCGGGAACAGCTCTACACGCGGAAACTTCCTCATAAAGTTGATACAATGTTTTGTTGATGACAGGGCGGATCTTGTGCAACTCTACGGCGTATTCGTCCAACTGCCGTTGCGCATCTTTCTTGATTTTTAATTCTCGCTCCGCTTTTTCAGAAATGTCGCTTTTTGCCAATTTAAGCGTTCTGCAAAGCTCTTCAATAATCAGCTTTTTATTGGCTTTATGACTATGTAACTCCAAGCAGAATTCTTCCAGGCCAACTTTTTTCAATTTATCATAAACGACATTCAACGCGGCAAGCTTCTCGGAAACGAAGAGAACCTTTTTCCCGTCGAAAAGGCATTCGGCAATTATATTGGTGATCGTTTGACTTTTCCCCGTACCGGGAGGTCCTTGTAGAACAAAACTTTGTCCTTCTTTCGCCGCTTCGATCGCTTCAGCTTGGCTGGAGTCCGCGTCCACGACGTTATGCAGATCCAAAAGATCCGTCTTTTTTTTGTCGCCAAAAGCGGTGGCATTGGACGAAACCGCTTCGCCGAGCAATGCGCGGATATTATCGTTTTGAATGATTTTTGTGGCGTTCTCTTTAATGTCCTTGTACATATTTATCTTCAAAAAAGAGAAAATGCCGATTTTACATTCGGGGACTACTGTCCATTTCAACTTTGCAAGCAAAGAGGATACGGCATTAATATAGGATTCGATTCCCGCATCCTCGTCGTATTCTGGAAGCTTAATGCCGTAATCGTTTTGAAGTTTGAAAGCAAATGTCGGATTGACGATCACATCGTCTTCCAATATACGAACATAGAATGGTTCTATTGCCGATTGATTTTCTATTGAGATCGGTGCCAGCAAAAGTGGCGCGCGCAATTCATATTGAGAAACTTCGCTTTCCGTCCAATGTACGAACCCGAACGCCAAATAAGCAATATTTACGCCCGTTTCTTCCACGGCAGATCTCGCCTGCTTTCCAATTCTTTTCAACGCTTGCATGGGCTTTCCGGAGATATTATAAATTAGAATCTGATTTTTTTTTAATCTCTCCGCATAGGTTTCTACGAAAGCCTGCTTGGAAGATCCGCTTGCGGACGCATCGTCGTCCGAGATGAACAAGTCATCTTCTTTTTCAAGCTTTGGATCGAACACCTCAAAGACCGTGGCGTGTTCCGCCTTTTGAAAGACGGTATAAAAGTCGGGAGCAACAACTTCGACCGTGTTACTTTTAGAATCTTTGAAATTGATCAAGTTGTTTCGTTTCCCTGTATCCAACAACAACTCCGCCCATTTGTCGAGTTTTGAAGTATCCATAAAATCTCCATTAGAAAATGCTTATACAATTTTATTGTAGCATAATTTTTACAATTTTCAAAGAGTATTTGTGCCATTTCGACAAAATTTTCCTATTATCACAAAAGGGAGGGGTTCTCGCTTTTGAGGATTGATTAATGCAAAAATGCTCACAATCCTTATCCCGCCCCCAAAAGTAAAAACTCGCACGCTTTTGTGACATATAAAAAGCGATTTGACTAATCGCCAAACCATTCGTTCATAAAATCCCCATGAACACCCGACAAAAACACGATCGTCGCCGTTTATTTGTCTGTCGCCGAAAAGAGCAACCGCCCGCTTGCAACAAAATAAGTGTTCAAAAGCGTTTTTTGCTTGCAAAATTGCACATACTGTTGTACAATTACAATACAAAACATATAAGGAGAACTAACTATGATAACCAAGGACATGAAAATCGTAGAAGTATTGCAAATCAAGCCGGAAACGGCGCGCGTGTTCGGAAGCTACGGCATGGGATGTATTCACTGCCTCATGGCGCACAACGAAACAGTCGAGGAAGCGGCGGCAGTGCACGGCGTAGACGTGGAAGAAATGCTCGCCCAACTCAACGCGTAATAAAATACTCCCCGCAAGTCCCGCCCTCGTCGCGGGACTTTTTGCTTGTGTAAACATTCGCAAAGCGGGGTGGCGGTGCGAAGCGCTCGGTTGTAACGTCGAAATGCTCAACGCAAATTCGCGGTTTTCGCGTGCAGAAGCGCAGATTTGTTTGGCAATATCCCTTCCGTTATTTTGCGCGCTAACGATCGGTCGGGCGGAGCGCAAGGTGGGCGGGTGCGTATTGGACGCGATTTGGGTGAAAATGTATATTGACTTTGCCGTGGAGCAATGCTACAATATATTCAGGAGAATATTTCTACGGAGGTCAATATGGTAGATATTTACACCAGAGCTTTGGAAGTAATGGAGGAAAACTTCAACCATGTTGTGGAAATGAGCGTTGCCTCTTCCGCCAACGGCGAAGTTGCCGTTCGTGACGTAAACGCCTATTACCACAACGGCGTGTTCTATTTTCTCGGCAAGTCTACAAACTTTCTTTTGCGCAACATAGCGTTGTGTGCCAACGTGGGATTGTGCCACGGCTCGCACAATATGCAGGGCGTTGCGCGCATTCTCGGACACCCTTGCGACAAACAAAACGCCGAAATTCGCAAAATTCTCAAAAAAGAATTTTCTCTCAATTACAGCGAATACGTTACGGAAAGCGATCCCAACATGCGCATTGTGGAGATAAAACTCACCAAGGCGGAAACGTACACGCGCTATCACCGCTACGAAATCGACTACGTTGCAAAAACGGCGCAAAGAGATCACACCGAACCGCTGTTTGTGTACAGATGAGCCAACTGTGGGACATAACTCGTCGGTTCGACGTCGTTATCGCGGGCACGGGACACCGCAACATAGTAAAAGAGGACTATGGCGAAATTGCCCGTTGCTTGCATGGCGAACTCAAAACGATCGCCGAACAATGCGGTAGCGCAGTGGTGCTTACGGGGCTTGCGCAGGGCGCGGATATGCTGATAGCGGACGTGGCAACGGAGGTGGGACTACCCTATATAGGCGTGCTTGCATATCCGTTGGAGCAGTTTCGGTCAAGTTTTGACGACGAGTACGCGCTAAAAAAACTGGACGGCTACGTTGAGCGGGCTTTTTGCACCGTAATAGCGCAAGACGTCGAGCAAGATTTTCCAAATCGGCGTACGATTTGCGACTACGAGAGCTACTGCTACCGTCAAGAGGGGATAGAGCTGGCGCGCTGTTGCGACATATTGGTTGCGCTTTGGGACGGCAAACCGCCCAAATCTCGGTACGGATGCGGTACGGTAGAGGTGGTAGACTTTGCCCTCAATGGTCACGCCTGCGCGCCCGACGTCAAACGCCCCGTACTGTGGATAAAGTGTCGCAGACAAGGGGACGTACAAAGCAACACGACATATCGCTATATCACCGCAAATGCGGTAAGCGGTGCAGACGTTGCGGAGTTGTGCACGTCGCAAACACCGCAAAGGTACTTTTGCTTGTCGCGTTTCAGCTCCGCGTTGCTTTCTGCGCGCGTAAATTAACACGGACGCAAATTTATTTTTGCGCCCCGGCACATATACTTGACCGAAAAACGCAACAGAAAAAAACAAAACGCCGTCGAGCAGGTCGCTCGACGGCGTATCTTTTGCTTATATCACGAAATTCGGGTTCAGTCTTTTACTCCCCAACTGCGGAGCAAGCTGTCCACGTCCGTTATCTCCGCGCCGTAAGTGGCAACAAGGTATTTGATGCCGTTGTCGTAATCTTCTTGCGTAAAGCTGTCCGTTGCGTCGCGCGGGACGATCACGTCGTAACCCAATTGATATGCGTCTGCCGAAGTGTGGCGAACGCACATATGCGCGTGCAACCCCGTAACGATAACGGTGTCTACGCCCAGTTCTTTCAATAACAGGTCGAGGTCGGTGTGGAAAAATCCGCTGTAACGGCGCTTGGGCACGACATAGTCTTTGTCGCACAACTCCAACTCGGGAATAACTTCCGCACCCTTTGTGCCTGCAATGGCATGGTCGCCCCACAGTTTAAGCTCGTGGTCTATCCCCTTGATGTGGGCGTCGTTGCAAAAGATAACGGGTACTCCCGCTTTGCGCGCGCCTCTCAAAAGTTCTGCCGTTTTGGGCACGATAGCCAAACCGCGGTCGCATTTGAGCGCGCCCGTCACAAAGTCGTTCAACATATCCACTACAAGTATCGCTTGTTTCATTGTTTTGTCCCCCTATCGGTTTTTACTTATTATACGCTTGTAATCATTAAATGTCAATGCAAAATAGGGTTGTAATATCCAATATATTGTGATATACTTAACAAAAAAGGAGGCGTATCATGAGAAAAGATTTTGGCAAAAAAACATGGCTCTTTCCCTGCCCCGTGCTTATCGTGGCTACCTACAACGAGGACGGCACTGTTGACGCAATGAATGTGGCCTGGGGTGGAATTTACGACACAAATCAGGTGATGCTGTGTCTCAGCGACGATCACGCGACGACAAAGAATATTTTGCGCACACAGTGCTTCACTGTTGCCTTTGCCGACGCAAAACACGTCGTGGAGGCGGACTATCTCGGCATCGTGTCGGCTAACGACGTCCCAGACAAATTTGCTCGCACGCATTTGCATGCGGAAAAGAGCGCGCACGTCAACGCTCCCGTTGTGACGGATCTGCCCATATCGTTGGAGTGCAGGCTCAACCATGTAAATGAGGACGGTATCATCGTGGGCGACATAGTCAACGTCAGCGCGGACGAGAGGGTGTTGGACGGCGAAGGAAACGTGGACCTCGGCAAGGCGCAAATAATTTCCTACAACTCCGCAAAACACGATTACCGCGTGCTGGGAGAAAAGGTGGGCAACGCGTTCTCCGACGGCAAAAAACTCAAATAAAACAATTTGCTATTTGCGCAAACGTTTCGCGGTCCCGCTTGGGACTGCGGAGCGTTTTTTTTGCGCCATGCCAAATGTTGGCGTCAGGAAAACAAGAAAAAATTTGATCGTCCCCAACGATTTGCCGACGAGCCGACGAATCACACAAAAGCCTGTTCGATAGACAACTCAACAGACCGCTTCGGGAGCGCAAAGCGCAGATCTTGCTCGGCCTGTCATGGTTTTCGGGCGCAAGAATGCAAATCGCGGTGATGTTTCCTTTCGACATCGAAATTCGGCATGCGCACAATGCAATTGGCGTCGGGCGAAAAATAAATTTTGAAAAATTTACAATTATTTTATTTTACCGTTGACTTGAAACGGTCACAAGTGTATAATATAATTATCGATGTATGGTTTCATATATTAAAAAAATAAAAGGAGAATTTTTATGAAAGATATCGATTCGATTTTCAGAGACGTGGAAAACCTTTCCCCCGATCAATACACCCATCAATTGGATGTTGCGGGAAACCGTATTTTGCCCGTTTTGCAGGCGTTCAGCCAAGCAGGTTATAACGGCTCGCAAATTTTTGCTTCGTTGGTCATCGGCGCAACGGTAGCGGACGGCGAACTGGATGAGGCGGAATACAAAGTGTTCGGAAACATTTTGGACGAATTCTTTGGAAGGCACCTTACCTTGGCGGAGAGCAGACGTGTATTGGATAGCACGCGTCAAAGCTCCGAAAAGCTCAAACAAAGCATCGACAGCCTTATCGACAGCCTTTTGCAACACGGCTTCGAGGATACTTGGTTTGACATGATCTACTTCTGCCTGCTTCTTTGCGCAGTGGACGGACGCGTTTCTCCGAAAGAGCGCGAATGGATCAAAGAACTTATCAGAAACAGATAAATTCGCCTAACATCTGAGCGTCGGGTTTTACTGACGCTTTTTTGTATGCGTTCGGCGCTTTGTTCGGGAGCGTTTTGCTTTGCGCATCAGTGTCAAACGGCGGAGACAATTTTTCCTGTCGCTGGCGACAAGAGCGTTGCGAAACGTTGATTTTGGCGGATATGGGGGCGGATATGCGCAACACAAAGCTTCTTGCGGGCGCGGGCGGGTTGACAGGGCGGTTTTGTTGTGCTACAATAGGCGCATGGACAAAGAACAGTACAAAAAATTCCACAAAAAAGTTCGGCTGTTGGGCATAATTATGCTGTGCGCAATGGCATTGACGTTGGTGTATTTGATAGTTGCGCTCAGTTTGCACGACGAAGTGCCCTTGTTGCTGTTGGCGGGGTTACCCGTCTTTTTGTCGGTGGACGTTTCGATGCTTTTGCTGTGTTATTTGTTCAGTCGCAAGGATTGCGAATATCGCACGTTGTTATCCGATAAGGAAGCGGTTGTCGGAGCAGGTCCGCTGTTTGGCGAGATATTGCGCGACTACCGTGACAATCGCTTGGAATCCGTGTGGGATTCCGTTACCCCGAACGGTTGGAAGGTGCAGGATGTCTACGACGTAGAGGACAAAATAGAGCTTGTCTTGACGCAACGCGCAGAAAAACCTTGCGGAATCACGATACAGTTCGGCAAAAGGGAAGTGACGGTGTTTTTCGACAACGGCGAGAGCGAAGAGTACCTTTCGCAAGAGCTTATTTCCGACAATTTTGCCGATATCGGTTCGCTGGTGGTGTGGCTTGCAAAAGTGTGTCAGGACTTTGCCGACAAGGCGACAAGCACAAAATAATTTATCAAAGTTAATGGCGAGCGCATTGCGCATTTTTGAAACAACACATTGCAAAACGGCTTGGAACACAATGATTTCCAGCCGTTTTTTGTTTGCCGAAAACGTCTAAAACCACACTTTTTAAGGGAGAGGCCGGAAAAAGCGGAAGCGTTAAAAAATAAAACTCTCCGCGGTATAATACAATTGCCAAATTGTCTGATACCGCACAAGGAGAGTTTTATGTCAACAAAAACGATGACGCCGATAGTTTATTCAATTATTGTTTTGTCGTTTGTGCAATCGACGCGACAAATTTGTTGAACGTCAATTGATTTTTACCACTTTGGATTTGAGGATCAATTCGTCGGAAGATATTTTTTCCATTTCCTCATTCAACTTGTCGAAGGGAATGATCTTTCCTATCATCGAATCTACGTTTACCGTTTCCGTTACAAGCAGGTTTATCGCCGAGGAGTAGCTTCCCGCGCCGTTGTACACGCCGAAGATGTTGAGGTGTTTTTTGCAAATTTGCGCAACGGAAAGTTTGCTTTCCTTGTTGGAATAGCCCGCCAAGCATATGTTGGCATTTACCGCCGATACGGAGTAGACGTCCTTCATGTTAAAGTCGCTGTTGCTAAAAAGCACCAACTCGTTGCACATTCTTCCGCCCGTTATGGCAAGAATTTCTTTTTCCACGTCCGCTTCTTCGGGGTTGAAACTGTAAAAAATTCCCAAGTCGCGCGCGGTGTTGAGCAATTCTTCGCGATTGCTTATAAATACGGGCACCGCTTGGTAGTACGCCACAAGTTGCGCGAGTATGATACCCGTCTTTGTGGAGGAAAATATTGCAATGTGACGTCCCTTTTCCAGATTGAGTTCGTCAATGACGTTTAGACAAAACGCCACATAGGGCACGAACAACGCCTTTTCGTTGGAAAGCTTTTCGGGCAAACGGTGCAGATTGGCATAGGGAAGATCGATAAAGTTTTGCAACAGACCGTTGCAATTGTAACCCAGTTCCTGCATGTTGGAGCACTTTTCGTATTCGTCGTTTTTACATTCGTCGCACGCCTCGCAGGGAATGTAAGGCTCTATGGAAACGCGGTCCATTTTGCGGAAAAAGGGATTGTCCCCCGCCACGGCAGAAACGACGCCGACGGCGTTGCGCCCGATGATAAACGGATATTTGTGTTTGCTTGCGCCGGTGTACAGCTCAAAATCGGAGTTGGTTATCAAAACCTCTTCAATTTTGACTTTGATTTGGTTTTCGGTTATTTCGGTTGGTGCGGATGATTTCAAAACCAATTTTCGGGGTTCTTCCAATACCCAAGCCTTCATAAATCTTCTCCCATTTTTACAAATTGCGCCCAAAGGCATTTTTGAGCACATAAAAGACGCAAATTTGTCCACTTTGCAATGTTTTGTGCTTTTTTGCAACTATATTATACAACACAATCGTAAAAAAATCTACACTTTTTGAAAATTGCCTTGCCTTCCCGCGCGCTAACAGTGCACAAACGCAACCACGTGTGAGGTTATTGCCTTAAAAAATTTTTTCTCGTTTTGCGCTTTTTTCGGCTTTTGCGACGGAAATATTGCACTGTTTTGCCACATAATGACCTGTTGGGGCGTTGCACCGTCTTTCAACGAAGTATCCGAAGTCTATCCGCATAGGAGAACGGTTACTCGTCGCATGTAATGCCGTTGAAGGGTTGGTCAAAGTGTTGACACAGGGCGTGTTGGGATATAAAATATATCTGTTGGAGGTATTTGACGGTGAAATTGCAATATTTGGGACACGCATGTTTCAGGATAATCAGCGAAATGGGCACAACGGTGGTGTGCGATCCCTACAAGGCAGATTGGGTGGGATTTGCCATGACGCCGGTGAGGTGCGACGTTGTTACCATATCGCATCACCACGGCGATCACGATTGTTTGGACGGTATTTTGGGACAACCCGCCGAGTTGGATACGGAAATCTGTTGCACAGCCGACGACATTGCGGTGGAGAGCATTTCTACCTTTCACGACGACGTGCAGGGCGCAAAGCGTGGCAAAAACCTCGTGTTTGTGTTTACGGTGGACGGGCTGAAAGTCGTCCACATGGGGGATATCGGGTTTTTTGACGAAAACGTAGTTGCCAAAATAAAAAACTGCGACGTGCTTTTGTTGCCCGTTGGCGGAACGTTTACCGTAGACGCCAAGGGCGCCAAGCGCTATGTGGACGCGGTGCAACCCAAAATAGTGGTGCCAATGCACTACAAATCAGCCGAGCACAAATTTGACGTTGACGGCGTTGACAAATTTTTGGCTCTGTTTGACAGCGCACAGATACGCCCCTCTCGCTTGGATACGCTTGTGTTGGACGACGCGCCCGCAGACGGACAAACGGAAGTGGTGGCGATGGAGCGCTTCAAGGACTGACGCGCCCGAATTCTGCCCCTGCCCCCTTGCGGACATAGTGAAAAGCGCACAAGCGCAAACGCTTGGCGAGCGTGAAAACTCTGCAATGCACAACATCAACAGCGTGAACGTTGAAATACGATTGCATCACACAGAAAAGAACGAAGCGCCTGTTATGTGGAATGTCGTTTGCATTGTTGCGACTTGCTTCGACTGCAACAAATCGGCGTGAGTTTCGATCGGCAGTGGAGGATAAACACTTTTTTGTGCACAAAGTGTTGACTAAATTGTGATTTTTTGTTATTCTATTGGGGCGGTGAAAACAAATATATTTTGGAGAGATGGTCGAGCGGTTTAAGGCACACGCTTGGAAAGCGTGCGAGGTTAACAGCCTCCGCAGGTTCAAATCCTGTTCTCTCCGCCAAAGCAGAATAATACGAACCCAGCAGAAAACGTTGGGTTCGTATTGTTTTATTCCATCGATTGGTTTGGGATTGTTCATTTTGGTACATTTAGAAATTAATAAAATTCTTGTATTTCATTCGGCAAAAATGGTATAATAACTGTAAGTAATTCAATTACCAAGAAGCTATATTCATCAAGTTCTTTGGCACCCGTACAATTAAAACTTTAGGGAAGCAAATGTTTTTTTGCATGTAAAAACAACAAATTCTCGCAAAGCGTTGACAGTATCAATATAATAGTTTATACTATAACCATACAACATAGCATATTTATCGCATTTATAGCAAATCGACTTGTGACAAAACCGTTTGTCACAATATCATTTGTGGAAAGCATGTTAAACAATTAATTTTTGGGGCT
>CANQJK010000022.1 GCA_947624235.1 uncultured Clostridia bacterium
CACGAAAATGTCAACAATACAGCAGACTTTTGTCCGCCGATCGCTCAGTCTGCCATTTTACATGGAAGTACAAAAAAAACAGTCTTTCCGAAGCAGAAAGACTGTTTTGCAAGTGTGCGTTTAGGCGTGTTGGATCATGTCCTGCCACGGTCCAACAAGATATTTGTACACGACTTCTGCCGTGGTGTGTACTTCCTTTTCGTCTCTTTCGCCGTCGATAAGGATGAACAAACTTGCGATAACGCAAACGCGCGGAGCGATCTCATTTAAGCAATCGTGTTCCGTATCCGCCTTGTCGATGATCGCAAACATATCGGCAAAGTGCGACATGTGTTCTTTTGCCACCTCTTCCACTATGGCGACGAGAGTCAGAAGATCGTCAAATCCCACGTTCTTTGCTATCCAAGTCCAATTGGCGTCCTTCGGGAAATCGGGCACGAGCCTCAAAACGTCGCATGTGTCGGTAATTTTGTCGATAAACTCTCCCTCTACGGGCAACAGTTTGCCGTCTGCAATGGCGACTCTGAGCAAAGTGTATTGCAAAAGGACGTCGAACTTGGCGCGAGCGATGCGTGCGTCGAAATCCTTGTTTACGTGGTCAACTACAAGTTGACTCATTCTGTCGATAACGGCAATTATATCATTGTATTGTTGTACCGCCTGGTCAAAAAGCTCTTGTGTGGTCATATTGTTTCCTCCGAAATAGATTTTTGCCTGTTGCGACAACAAAATGATGTCCGTTTGTCGCAAGCATATGGTTTATTATAACACACCGTTGTCGATTTTTCAATACCTTCGATAATATTTTTCGACATTTTATTATATATAAGCAAAAGGACGGCTAAAACCTTTGTGACGTTGTTGCGCGTTGTCAAACAAAAACATATCGTCGCACCGATCGCAGAAACGCCCCAAGAACATATCATTATACAAAAATCGACTTGAAATTTGGTTTCAAGCCGTTTTTCGTGTGACTATGCAGGTCTGCGTGGGAAAAGCAAACAAAACAAGAAGTGCGCACCGCAATACCGTGTGAACTTCGGTTCAGACGGTTCTAACGATCGTTGCAGTAACGAGACGCTTCGCTTCCCGCAACGGCTCCGTCGCCCACGGCTGTTGCACATTGGCGAATGGTCTTGGTGCGACAGTCGCCCGCCACAAACACGCCCGCACAGCTTGTGTGACAGTCCTCGCCCGCAATGATGTAGCCGTTTTCGTCCAGCCGTACGATATTTGCAAAACTGTCGTTGTTGGGGATTTGCCCGATCGCCACAAACACCGCGTCGGTATCGATGTAGGATATTGCGCCGTCCGTTCCGCGACAAACGACGCCCTCCACATTGGAATCGCCGAGAATTTCCGATACTGTGACGCATTGCACCCAATCTATCCTGTCGTCAGCGCGCAATCTGTCCGACAGTTCCTTGTCGCAAAACAACTTGTCGAACATGGTGAGCAAATGCACCTCTCGACAAATATCCGCAAGATACAGCGCGTATTGCACGGCGCTGTTTCCGTCGCCCACCACGCACGCCGACTTGTCTTTGTAGAACGCTCCGTCGCACACGGCGCAATAGCACACTCCGTTGCCGACAAGACGAGCCTCGCCCTCGACGCCGAGTTTTTTGTGCGCTACTCCCGTTGCCAGCACCACCGCTTGGGCGGTAAAGGAGGAGTACTCGGTGGTAACGACAAACCCATTTTCCGCTTGGGCGACGGTTGCCGTGCCCATGTCGAAATCCGCTCCGTGCTTTGTGGCTTGCGCAAACATTTTGTCCGCAAGTTCTGCGCCCGTAGTTTCCGCCGACGGAAAGTTTTCCACACGCGGAGCCGTGGCTATCTGTCCGCCGAACGCGTTGCTTTCGAGAATCAGCACCTTTTTGCCTGCTCGCGCAGAATACAGCGCGGCGGTAAGCCCCGCAGGTCCGCCACCTATAACTATGATGTCGTAGTCAAACATAACTTACCGCTCTATTTGACGCTTTCGATGTACTTGCGCACGTTGGAAGCGTTTTCGTACACCCTGTAACTGTCGCCGTCCGCGACGACCAACGTCGGGGTGAGTTTTACCGAGAATTTGCGAGAGAGATCGGCATGCTCCATGGCGTTGATCTCCTCTACGTCAAGATGCGCTTTTTGGCACATCAACTCCGCCATACGGCAATTGGGGCAGTTTTCCTGTACGAACAGCAGGGGGCGCAAAAGACACATCTGTTCCTTTTGCTCTTCCTGCTCGTGCGAAACAAGACAATGTTTTTGCACGCTACGCTCCGGCTCGTAGGTCTTGCGTTCCTTCCATTCCTGCGCTTTGCCGTCGTTCCAGTTTTGCACGGGACGGTAGTAGCCCGTTATACGGCTGTACACTTCCGTCTTTTTGTGGCAATGCGGACACTCGTACTGCTCGCCCGCAAGATAACCGTGATCGGCGCACACCGAATAGGTGGGAGACATTGTGTAATAGGGAAGTCGGTAATTTTCCGCTATCGTCCTTACCAACTTCATGGCAGAGCGCCAATCGGGCAGACGTTCGCCGAGAAAAGCATGGAAAACGGTACCCGAGGTGTAGAGCGTCTGCAATTCGTCCTGAATGTCCAACGCGTCGAAGATGTCGTAGGTGTAGCTTACGGGCAAGTGCGAACTGTTGGTATAGTAGGGAGTTTCTCCCTTGGGGCTGGCGAATATCATGTCGGGGTACAACTTTTGGTCGTGCTTGGCAAGGCGGTAAGCCGTGCTTTCGGCAGGAGTTGCTTCGAGGTTGTACAGATCGCCGTACTTTTCCTGATAATCGCTCAAACGTTCGCGCATGTGATTGAGCACCTTTTTGGTAAATACCTGCGCGCGCTTGTCCGTCATGTCGCAACTCAACCACTTGGCGTTGAGGCAGGCTTCGTTCATGCCCACAAGCCCTATCGTAGAAAAGTGATTGTCAAAGGTGCCGAGATAGCGCTTGGTGTAGGGGTAAAGCCCCGCTTCCATAAGTTGTGTTACGGTGGTACGTTTTATTTTGAGAGAACGCGCCGCAATGTCCATCATCTTGTCCAGACGAGCAAAAAAGTCCTCTTCGTCCTTGGCAAGATAGCCGATACGGGGCATGTTGATGGTCACAACGCCTATCGAACCCGTGGACTCTCCGCTACCGAAAAATCCTCCGCTCTTTTTGCGAAGTTCGCGCAGATCCAAACGCAGACGGCAACACATGCTACGCACGTCGCTGGGCTTCATGTCGCTGTTGATGTAGTTGCTGAAATAGGGCGTGCCGTACTTTGCCGTCATTTCAAAAAGCAATTTGTTGTTTTCCGTTTCGCTCCAATCGAAATCCTTGGTGATGGAATATGTGGGAATGGGGTATTGAAAACCGCGTCCGTTGTAGTCGCCCTCTATCATGGTCTCGATAAACGCCTTGTTGACCATGTCCATTTCCTTTTTGCAGTCCTTGTATCTGAAAGGCATTTCCTTTCCGCCTACTATGCAGTGAAGTTCGGCAAGGTCGTCGGGGACAGTCCAATCCAACGTGATATTGGAAAAAGGCGCCTGCGTGCCCCAACGGCTGGGAATGTTTACTCCGTAAATAAAGGATTCGATGCACTTTTTCGTTTCGTCGTAACTGAGGTTATCCGCCTTGACGAAGGGCGCAAGATATGTGTCGAAGGAACTGAATGCCTGTGCGCCTGCCCACTCGTTTGCCATTATGCCGATAAAGTTGACCATTTGGTTGCACAACGTGGCAAGGTGTTTGGCGGGAGCGGAAGTTATCTTGCTTGTCACTCCGCCCAAACCTTCCTGTATGAGCTGTTTGAGAGACCAACCCGCGCAGTAACCGCTGAGCATTCCCAGGTCGTGAAGGTGCAACGCACCGCTTCTGTGCGCTTCGGCTATTTCCTCGTCGTACACCTCGCTCAACCAGTAGTTTGCGGTGATGGCTCCGCTGTTGGACAGGATCAATCCGCCCACCGAGTAGGTGACCGTGCTGTTTTCTTTGACGCGCCAGTCGGCAATTTTGAGGTAGTTGTCTACCACAGACTTGTAGTCGAGAAAGGTCTCCCCTGCGCGACGCGCGTTTTCGTGATTTTTGCGATACAAAATGTACGCCTTGGCAACGTCGGCGTAGCCTGCTTGAATGAGGACGGTTTCCACGCTGTCCTGAATGTCCTCCACCGAAACAATGCCCTCGCTCACCTTGTCCATAAAATCTGCCGTCACTTTGAGTGAAAGCATGTCTATTACGTCCTCTGTGTAGGGCTTGTGCGTGGCGTCAAACGCCGCCGTGATGGCATGGCTTATCTTGGAAAGTTTGAATTCGATAACTTGACCGTCTCTTTTTCTTACACGATACATTTTGTCCTCCGATCTGCTCGCCCCGATTTGTTGAAACCTTTTCGCCGTTTCAAGAGGTGAGCTTCTCTATTGTATAATACCCGAGCTCGCTTTGTCAACGATTGAAACACAATATATTGTGTTATTTTTTCACTAATGACACAATATATAGTATGTCTATCATAACGCTTTGACAGACATAAGTACATAAAGAAAACAAAAATCGCGCATAAATGCGCAAAATAAATGCCTATCGGCATAGTCGGCGATCGAGTTTGGTTTGTTGCTGTTTGCGCTTGTTTGTTACATTTTATTATTGTTTGATTATCTGCCTAACAGAATCTGATTCGGCTCAAAAGGAAAAGAAGACGGCGTGCATTGCCGTCTTCCGTAGGAGGGATTGGTTATAACAATTATTATGGAGGGAGAAAGACCTATATATTCGCAAAAGTCTTTCTTATTGTTCTTAACCTTAAATAGTATATCACCGTAAAATATAAGTGTCAATACCCATTTGGTGAACGAGAAAATCTATTTTTTCGCAAATCACCTTTGCACTTCTATTGCGTTGGTCGGACAGACCTCGGCGGCTTCCTGTACCTTGTCGGGGCAAACATCGGGGTTGCCCACCGCGTCGGAATAGCCGTCTGCGCCTATCTCGAAAACCTCGGGACACAATTCGGCACACATTCCGCAACCTATGCAATCATCCTTTTTTACCGTCGTTCTCACAGCAGATCCTCCTCAAAATTTTGTTGTGATACAATTGTAACCCGCTCTGTTGCAAAACAAACGCATGTTTGCTCGTTTTGTGACTTCATTTGACGAATTTGTCTGCTTTGTGAACCGCCGTTCGTGCACCTTCGCCCTGCCCGTCGGCGCAACGATCCTGCGACAGAAATCGAGGGCGATTTTTGCGAAAATCTCACCCCATTGCCTTATTTGAGTACTTTGCGATGAGATAATTGACGTAGTGATCGGGATCGAGATCCTCACCCGTGGCAAGGCGCAAGATCTCGTCGGGGTACTTGCTTGCGCCGTACTTGTGAACGTGCTCTTTGAGCCACAAATTGATCTGCTTGGTCGTGCCGTCCGACAGGCTTGCTTCCACGTCGAAGTCTTTGCTCATTGCGTCGTAAAGTTGTGAGGCAATGGCGCTTCCCAGCGCGTAGGTGGGAAAATATCCGAAATTGCCGTACGCCCAGTGCACATCCTGCAACACGCCCAAAGTGTCGTTAGGCGGAGTGATGCCAAAGTACTCGGTGAACTTTGCATTCCAAAAATCGGGCAGGTCGCGCACTTCCAATTCGCCGTTTATCAATTTTTGCTCCGTTTCGTAGCGAAGCATGATGTGCAACGGATAGGTAAGTTCGTCCGCTTCGGTACGCACAAAACTTGCCTCCGCCCTGTTGATGTACCCAACGAAGTCCTCCGTCGTGACGTCCTTCAATTCCCGCGCGAAAAGTTGTTGAAGCTTGGGGAAGTGCACCTTCCAGAACGCCGAACTGCGCCCGACAATGTTTTCGTAGAAGCGCGATTGACTTTCGTGCATGCCCAGGCTTGCGCCCCCTCCGCAAAGCGTGCCGTTGAGAGATCTGTCCACCTGCTGTTCGTAAGTGGCGTGCCCCGTTTCGTGAATGACGGAAAATATCGCGGATACAAGGTTGTCCTCGTAGTAATGGGTGGTTATCCTCACGTCGTCGGTGCCGAAACCGCTTGTAAACGGGTGTTCGCTCTCCTTCATTACGCCACGAGTTTTGTCAAAACACATCACGTCCCTGACGTATTCGCAAAAAACGCGCTGTTTTTCCTTGTCGAAACGTCCCTTTGCCCATTCGGGAAGGGGAGCGGGGCGGGCTGTCACGCTGTGGACAAAGGGCACCAACTTTTCGCGCAGTACGTTGAAAAACTTGTCGTACTTTTCCTGCGTGTAGTTAGGTTCGTAAATATCCAACAGCACGTCGTATCCGCTTATCTTGTCCGTTGCCAACCACTTTGTTTGTTTTCGACAATATTCGACGATTTTTTCCAAATAGGGACGAAACAGGGCAAAATTGTTTTCTTTTTTGGCGCGGACGTACACGGGATAGGCTTTGGACGTCAACTCGCTGAAAGCCGAGTACTCCTCTACGGGAATTTTTGCAGTGTTTACGATGTCTTTGTGCACTACCTCTATTTCGTGACAAAGCACCGCGTCCAATTTGTCTCTTTGCTCGTACAGCGCGTCCACGCACCGTTTGAACTCGGGATCCGTCGTGATACGGTAGCGCATTTCGGAAAGCACAGCCGACTGTTCGCTGTTTGCCGTTATGCTGTTGTCGGGCGCTTCCGTTTGCATATCCCATTCGATGAGAAAACTCGCATAGTTGAGCGCGCACAGTTTTTTGCGCGCAGATAGATAAAAGTCCAATTCCTTTTGCATACCTGACCGCCTTTTATTTTTTAGTTATCCCTGCTCAGGCAGATTGTGAGGAGCGTTTTTGAGCGTATTTTCGCTCGATAAACCTCACTGCAAATTTGAGCGCGACTATCACGCCCTCCATCACAAACGCATTGAGCGCAATAAACAATATGGCATATGCGCCGATATCGACGTACATGGGCGTGGCTTGGTCTCCCGCCCAACTTGCAAGCAACCCCAACGCCCACGGAAGCACGACATAACACAACACCGTGCCCACCGTTGCAATTGCTCCCACGGTCAAATTGTACCAACCGTAGGGATACAGCAATATCCACAACGCGACAATGCCCGTTGCCGTCATGGAGAACATCGCCGTGGTGCTTATCTGTTCGGGTGTGAGGTCGAGCACATTTTTGAAAGCGTACGTCATGGCTACGGAAAGGAACATCGCTATCCCGCTTGGCAAGGTGCGTTTGAGCGTGTTGGGGATAAACTTGCCCTTTATCAACTCTCTGTTGGGTTTTAGCGCCAACAGGAAGGAGGAAATGCCTATCACGAAAAACTCCATGGCATAAAGGTGTTGCGGTTCAAAGGGATAGGTGGTGAGCATGCACAAACACAATATCGTGGTGAGCACCGTCATGGAAGTTTTCATCAAAAACAGCGAAGAACTGTTTTGTATGTTGTTGACTACCTGACGTCCCTCTGCCACCACCTTGGGCATAGAACTGAACTTGTTGTCCGTAAGCACCAGATTTGCCACCGTTTTTGCCGCGTCCGTTCCGCAACCAACAGATATTGCGCAGTCGCTTTCTCGCATGGCGAGGATATCGTTGACGCCGTCGCCCGTCATGGCTACGGTGTGCCCCGCCTGCTTCATTGAGCGAACGAGTATCGCTTTTTGCTCGGGAGTGACGCGACCGAACACCGTGTAACTGTTGGCGACCTTTGCCACCTCGTCGCCGTCCATTCCTTCAAGAGAAATGTATTTGTCTGCATTGGGCACGCCTACGCTTTGCGCTATGACGGACACCGACAACGGGTTGTCGCCGGATATTATCTTGACGGAGACGTCGTTGTCGCGAAACCACCCTATTATCTCCGACGCGTCGCTGCGAATGGTGTCTTGAAGCACCACTATGGCAACGGGTTCCAGATCTTCCGCCTCGCCGTCCTTTATCGGCTTGGACGTCCTGCCAACGGCAAGAACGCGCAGTCCCTTGGACAGCAAACTCTTGCATTGCTCGTCAAATTCGTCGTTGGGCTTTTTGAACATAAATTCCGTCGCGCCCAGGGCAAATGTTCCCTTGTCCGCCAAAGTGGCCGCGCTGTATTTGCGCGCCGACGAAAAGGGGATAGCCACGGTGCTTTCGTACGGTTCGACGTTTTCGAGATATTTTGCAAGCGCCAAAGCGGTCATGTTGCTGTCTCCCGTGGCGCATACGATGCTTTTGAGGTAGCGTTTTACTTCCTCCTCCGACACCTTGGCAAAGGGAATTATCTGCTCCACCGTCATGCTTCCGTCGGTGATGGTACCCGTCTTGTCCAGACACAGCGTATCCACGCGCGCAAGCATTTCTATGCAGGGAAGTTCCCTGACCAGCACCTTTTTGCGGGCGAGTTTGAGCGCCGCCACGGCAAGCGCAACGCTTGTGAGAAGCACCATTCCGCTGGGCACCATTCCTATCATGCTTCCGCTCATTGCCTTTATCGCCGTGTTGACTTCCTCTACCACGTCGTACCACGCGTCGCCGATTTTCACCGTGGCGTCCGAAAAGTACCCGTTCCACACGTTGACGTTGTTGCCCAATAACGTCCGCATTTGTTCGCTGCAAAAGAACAACGCAATGCCCAAAGGGAAGATGATGACCGAAATAAACTTGATTATCCGCCTGATGCCCTTCATCAACTCGCTGTCCGGCGTTTTTGCCTTTTTGACGCGCGCGGAAAGCGTTTCGACGTAGTTGTCCTTGCCCACCTTGTCGCAACGCGCCGTGCAGTTGCCCGAAACGACAAAACTTCCGCTAAACAGGGTGTCGCCCTTGCGCTTTTTTACCGGTTCGCTTTCCCCTGTGAGCATGGATTCGTTTACCTCAACGTCCCCTGCCAACAATTCGCAGTCACAGCAAATTTGCTTGCCCGCGCTCAAAAGCATGATGTCGTCTACTACAAGTTCGTCGGTGGCAATGGTCTGTTTGCTTCCGTCGCGCACCACCTCGACGGTCGGTTCGGAAACAATGGACAGCTTTTCCACTGCCAACTTGCTCCTTATCTCCTGCACGATGCCTATCACCGTGTTGGCGACGATTATCACCACGAACATCATGTTGGTGATGCTTCCGCACAACAGCATCAGCACAAATATGATAAACCCCAACAAATTGAAGAATGTAAAAACGTTGGAGGCAAATATCTGCAAATAACTCTTGCCCACCACCTTTTTTGTGCGGTTGACGAGTTTTGCTTCCTTGCGAAGTTGTATGTCCGAACAAGACAATCCTTGGTCGATATCGGGAGTGTAGCGCACAAGCGCGTCCTTCGATTTTCTCATTGTTATCTCCTATCAGTGATGAGGTTTTTCTCCGCGAAGTTTAAGCGTGGGACAGGCGTTAAGAGAAAGAGGCGCCCGTTCTCCGTTGATATACATGTAGTAACCGCGCGACGCGATCATTGACGCATTGTCTCCGCAAAGGGACAGCTTGGGCAGACACACCCTCAAACCCTTGCGTTCAAATTCTTTGAGACGACTGCGCAAATAACTGTTTGCTCCCACTCCGCCCGCTACGGCTACGGTTTGAGCGCCGTTTTGTTCCACCACTTGGCGCAACCTGTCTATCAGTCCGTCCACAGCCGTATGCGTAAAACTGCATGCCACGTCTGACGGATCGAGTTTTTCGCCCCGTTGCTCGGCGTTGTGCAACAAATTGAGAACGGCGGTTTTTAGCCCGCTGTAACTGAAATTGCCGTTGCTCGTAACTACCGAGTGGAACTTGTAGACGTTCTGCCCCCGTTGAGACAAAGCGTCTATTTGCGGTCCGCCGGGGTAGGGAAGTCCCAACACGCGCGCCACCTTGTCAAACGCCTCGCCCACCGCGTCGTCCACGGTAGAACACACCACGTTGTAGCCGTCGTAGTCCTCCACGTTGACTATCGCCGTGTGTCCTCCGCTTGTAAGCAGGCAAGTGTAGGGAGGGACAAGGTCGGGATAGGTGAGATAGTTTGCGCAAATGTGGCCCTCTATGTGATTGACGGCGACAAGAGGCAACCCTTGCGCCTGCGCCAAGCCCTTTGCATAGCTCACTCCCACCAAAAGAGCGCCCACAAGCCCCGCCCCGTAAGTGACGGCAACGGCGTCTATGTCTCCGAGCGTTACGTTTGCGTCGCTCAAAGCCTTTTTGACCACTTTGTCTATCGCTTCGACGTGATTGCGACTGGCTATCTCGGGCACTACTCCGCCGTACAGACGGTGTATATCTATTTGCGACAGCACCACGTCGGACAAAATTTCCCGTCCGTTTTTTACCACGGCGCTTGCCGTTTCGTCGCAGGAACTTTCTATTCCCAATATGTAAATATCATTATCTTGTTTCATTTAATAGAATAATACCCCATACCGTTTGTTTTGTCAATTCGTTATTTGTTTTGTTGTGCAAACTCGACGTGTTTCGCGGTGATTTGGACAAATTGCAAGTTTTTCGACAAAAACGTCGCGTCAAACATTTTTGGGCGAACGACATCAAAAACGGCTTGAAAACTTTCTGTTCCAAGTCGTCTTTGTACAATTAGTTGTTTTCGGCTTTTTGCGCGACATTGTCTTTCGAAACAACACGCGCCGAGCGGTCATGTTTCGAGTGCGCCCGACTATCCCGTCAATGCGCGCTTGTGGCGATGACACGCTTTTGTTGCATGTAGTAGCCCACTTCGAGATTTTCTCCCCCGCGAATATCTTTGGAACCTTGATCGCTGAACACCATTCGCGACGCTATGATGTTGTCCGAACACTGATTAAGTATAAGTTGCGACGGACGGGCAAGGGACGCGTAGTTGTTTTTGTAGGCATTGTACATTTGCATATAATTTTGGTTGGTAAACCATTTTCCGTCCAACACCTTTTGGAGCGCGGTTTCGAATTGCCCGCGGATCTTTGTCGAGTTGGCGTTCAACAGCGTTTTGGTGTAGAGGGGGTTCAGACATTGACGACCGTTTTCGTCTATTGTCGTTGTCTTTGCATAGGGAGAAAGGTTGACCATGCTTTCCGCGGGATTCCATTCCCAGTCCACGCCCAAACAGCGATCGTAGTCGTAGGGAATGATGTAAGCCTTGAAATTGCCGTCGGCATCCTTCGGCGTAAAGTACAGATAGTAGTTGTTGGCGTGGTTGCGTATGCAATCGGGGTTGCCCAACAGATAGTTGACCGCCTCAAACCGCGCAAAGTACTCCGTATCCATCATCGATTCGAGGTTGCTTTCGAAATTTCCGCCGGAAGAATTGAGCATGTTCACAAATGCTTTGAGATAGCTGTGCTCGTTGAAATCTTCGGGATCGTCGTTGGTTTTGAGATCGTAACTGTAACTTTGCGTTGCGGTTTCGATACCGCAATTGTTATTGTCGATATACGTCAAGTCGGCAGGTCCCGTCACCGTGTAGGTGCACTTGTACAGATCTCCGCCCTTGTGCGCCTTGTCGAAATTGCGCTTGATAAACTGTTTGTCTATCAGTTCGTACAAATTGCCCACGCCCAAACTTTCCATTGCGTCGTGTTGCTTCATGCAAAATTGCGTCAACGTGATGTGCGGAGCCAAAATGCCGTTTGCCTGAAACATTTTGTTGGCGTACACCTCGCGAATGTATGTTTGGTCGTAACACTTGTTCCATTTGTAGTAGAACTTTTCCATAGTGGCAAATGAGCGATCCTTGCGTTGGGCACGTCCTTCGGGATCGTTGCTCCAATCGTGGTAACACTCCTTGCCCCAAGCGTTGCCTTCGTATTCTTCTCCGTCGAAAGTTTCGGTAAGACTGAAACGAAAATGCACAAAGGCGTATATTCCGTTGTCGTTGACGAAGTTGCGCCGTGACGTGTTGCCACGCATGCGAATACCCACTTCCTCATAGCGGTAAACGTTGCCGTTGACAGTCAAGGTGAGATCGCATTTGCGGTAGATATCCGCCTTGGCACTGTTGCCCTTGCTGTAATCGTCGTACGCTTCGTTTATCTTTGCCAACTCGCTCTGCTCGATATCCACCTCTACCTTGACGGTCGTGTTGACGTCCCACAGCGCATAGTACAGATTTTTTTCCTCTTCGCTGTAATCTTTGTAGAAATTGCCGTTTTGGAGGCTCACTGCGTCGCCGAATTCGTAACCGTTGTCCTCGGGGTTGGGGGTGGGTATGGGCTGGGGAGTGACTTGCGCCGTGCCCTCTTTCGCTCCGCAAACGGAACATACGCCGTTTTTGAAGGTGTGCTTTGCCAGATCCGACGCCTTTTCCGTATGCTCGCATGTTGCCTGATGCCAGTGATTGTTTTCGTCCCAACTCCACTCCTCGCTGTAAGTGTGAACATGCGCGCACGCGGAAACGGCGACAAGACATATCACAAGACAAATTGTAACGTAAAGTATTTTTTTCATTGTTGCTCCTTGTAAATGTTGTTAAAAAAATTATACGACAAAAATACGATTTGCGCAAGCCTCGCAAAAGACTTCGACAAAATAAGTGCATAAAAATTGTTGACAAAAAAGCAGAACTGCTGTATTATATACAAGCATCCAAGCGAAACCAATCATCGCTTGCGATGTATCTGAATATCGCGGGGTAGAGCAGTCCGGTAGCTCATCGGGCTCATAACCCGAAGGTCGTGTGGTTCAAATCCCGCCCCCGCAACCAGTAAGGGCAAAAATGCTTGATTTTAGGCGTTTTTGCCCTTATTTTGTGCTTATTTTTGCTTTTTTGTGCTTCTTTTTTGCGCTTGATTTTTATTTTTCATCGAAAATGTGTGTCAAAATGTGTGTCAAATTTCTCCACCATTTCCGCCTCAAAATCGGGGTTGACGTGGGTGTAGACATTCAACGTCATTTGCACAGTGCTGTGTCCTAACCATTTTTGCACCACCTTTATTGCAATACCGGCTTCTGCGCAACGTGTGGCGAATGTATGGCGCAATGTGTGCGCATGTACTCCATTTAGCCCAAGTTCTCTGGATAGTCGCGCAATATGATTTTGGTAAGTTTTCATTGCGTCCGGGAAGATCCTTTCGTCGTCTTTCCCCTTTTCCATACTTTGCAGTAAAGTTTTTGCTTTGGCAAATAACGGAACCACTCTGTTGGATGTCGCTGTCTTGGGCGTTCCCAACGTTCCGTCTCGTTCTATGCTTTTGTTGATGGTTATTGTTCTTTTCTCAAAGTCAACGTCCGCCCAGGTCAGTGCCATTGCTTCGCCTATGCGTAATCCTTCGTATAAGCATATCAGGTACAAATTTCCTTGCGGAAGATTCTTGCAAGCTGAGACAAATTTCGCTTCGTCCTCTTTACTCAATGCTTGCGATTGCTTGCGTTGTATTTTGGGTTTATCTACTGCCTCCATGGGGTTTTCTTTAATCAATTTGTTTCTGACTGCCTTGTTTAACGCGTCTTTTATCATGACATATAGCTTTTCTCTCTTGCGCGGAGCTTCAATTTTGTTGAGCCATTCTTGTAGGTCTATTGCCGTCAATTCGGATAATGGTATTTCGGCAATCGGCTTGATACTTTTCAAGTATCGTTTCATTTGTTCCAACGTGGATCTTTTCAGTTTGTTAACTTTGTAAAGTTCCAACCATTTTGTTATCCATTCTTCAAGTTTAATTTTATTGGTAATTTTTGTTGTATTTTTTCTTGTCGGTTGTTTCAAAGCCTCCTTCAATTTTGCCAAACACTCCGCCTGTGTGTGCCCATATACGCTTTTGCTTTTGCCTTCTACTCTATATCTGGCAAACCACCTGCCGTCTTTCCGTTTTGCGATTGTCTTTCCTTTATATTTCATTGTTTCCTCTCTTTGCAAAACCGCTGACGCAATTTGAGGTAAAAAAACAGGCGCCGAACTGTTGTCGTCCGGTCGCCAATCTTTTAGTAGGTTATTTAGTTGTTCTTGTTCTTCTTTGCTCGGTTGTCCTTTGCTCTGCTTGTAGATCGTTGCTTTCATCATGCCGATCACCTGCATCAGAGCGCCGTGCACTTGCTCCAACAGTAGCAAAAAGTCTTGTAGTTCCATGTTTACATCCTCCTTGATTTGGTGATGTAAACAATGTTAGCAGATTTTTGCTCTAAAATTTTACCTTAAAAATCATAGTATTTTTTAGGTAGATTTATTTTTTGAGCTTCTTTTTGGTGTCGATTTCTAACTGCTGTATGCTTTTGTCCGGTGTCGGAAGATCTTCCGGCATGGTACCGCCAAGTCCTGCGATAGTCTCTCGTACGGCTTTTCCAACTTCGTAGTGTGTGGCGTTTGCTTTCGCCGGTGTGTCTGCGCCGTCACGGCGCATTTTGGCTTCCGTTTGCGTTATGCGAAATAAGTTCGCTGCAAGTTCTTCGCTTCCCATATGGTCGAGGATCTCTTCGCCATCGGCAAGTCCTTTGTGTTCGGCAATGTCTCTGGCGGTCATTCCGTCGTACAATCCGCGATAGCCGGCATCCTGAAACACTGCATACTCTCTTTGGGTGATGATCCCTGCTCGGTGCGCAGCTTCTGCAAGTAGCATGTTTTTTTGTCGTATGTCACCACGAATAAATAGACGTTTTTCATCCTCGTTTAGTTGTTCGTACAGTTCAGCAAGCTCTTGTTGTCGTGTTTTGACGGCAAAGTAAGTCTGTCCCTGTGCAATTACTTCTTTGCGAGGATCTCCGTTCATCACAATGAGATAGCAGGCGTATCGCGTGAGCTTGTAGTCGATCTGACTTCTTTTTGCTCCGCTACCGATTTCTACCATTTTCCTGACCTCGGCAAAATGGTCTGATACATCGTGCTGACTTATTTTGCAGGCAATCATGGCTGTTTTGATTACCTTGTGGAAGTTCTCCCATTTGGCATATTGCAACACCGATTGCAGTTCTCGGGCGAACCAATATTCCACGCCATTCTCATCAAAGTGTTTTATATTGTCAAAAATTGTTTCGTTAGTCATAGTTTATTTATTTGTTAGATCTTTGCGAATAAAAACAATTTTTCCGCTTAGAGGCATAGGTTTCAAATAACTGTTTTCTAATGGTTGGATTGTGTAATTTAGCTTTTCTGCTTCTTGTTTGAATTTTTCTAAACTTAAATTAGTAAACCATTCTTTAACATCCAAAATCATTGTTGGTTCAATTCCGTATTTTGCATTTTCATTACATTCTTCCGCAAATTGTTTAGCTAGCTCTTTTTCCGTCATAGTTTCACCTCTTTAATAAATTAATCCTTTTGCAAAGCCAAGTAGTTGGTTTTTGTCGCCAAATGAAAGCTTTCGATACAAGTTGAGTAACTCTTGTTCATCCGCGGTTAGATCTGTTTTTACTTCTACAAGTCCAACTTCATTTTCTCTTCCAAGCAAGTAGTCGGTTGAAACTTCAAAAAAGTCAGCAAGTTTACATAGACAATCCGCGGTGGGTTGTGTTCCTTTTTTTCGCCAACCGTCAATAGCTCCCTCTGTTATTCCAGTAGCGCGAATAAGCTGAGCTTTGTTTAATTTTCTCTCGTTCATTAAATTTTCAAATCTAATTAGAAACATTTTTTACCTCATTATTAAAATTTTACATGAATTTCATTAAAATTATTGACTATCATTAATTTTATTGCTATACTGTTATTAATATTAATGATTTTGGAGGTAAGTTATGACAAACCGAGAAAAGTCAAAGAAAAGATATACGCCAGAAGAGCGTGCAACTTATCACAGTAATCGTATGCGCACTCTTTCCTATCCTTCTAACAAGAAATATTATTCTCAATCTTGGTTAGAGGGATATATGGAAACCTCGTGTGTTGAGACAAAATTGGATGAAGTGCAAGCAACAATAGCTTTTAGGAAATCTAATGGTTCGTTGACCAAAGAACGGAAAATTGATTTGTACGGTTATCGTGCCGGATTGCGCGCTCGTTTGGAAAAAGAGAAGAAGGAGGGTAAGTTATGAAAAAACTTCCGCGTTTTGGAAGGATAATTGATAAGCGAGAGAAATCAGTTCCGAGCAAATTGCCCAATGGAATGAAACGCTTTATCACTGTTTTGGAAGCTCACCGTAAGGGGGATGGTTCCACTTGGAGAACCAAACATTTGGCAATGTTTGTAGAGGGCAGGGGTTACTTGCCAATATATCTGCTTCTTGAAGCAGGAAAATAAGTTGCCTTTTATGTCGAAGTCAAAAAAAACGGTAGAACGTCGATCTATTTGGCGTGTTATACAGTCTGACGAAGATCTACGTGCCTTATATCGTGCTTTCTGTTCGAGTCATGTTGGGTACATATCCGATGTTGATTGTAGTGTTCAATGCCTCTTGTATAAACTTTGTTTTGTGGGTATTGGTACCACAAGGGAAGAACTATATGTAACTATTGATCAATATAACCGTTCGGGCGTTGACGGAATCAGCGCTCACCAAAAGGGGTAACGGCTGTGAACTGAAACCCCTTCGGCTCGGCACTGAGTTTGTTACAACTTATAGTAAATGCTTTCGTCGGAGTGCCCCGTCGAGAGTCTTTAATAACGGCGCTGACAGCGAGCGTATCGCTGAATATATATGCCCCTAATACGGGAAAGGAGTCAGAGATGGCAGAACAAAATGTAGTAACAAAAAGGGAAGAACTCGAAGAAGAAGAGGAAGAAACTCAGCAACAGGGCGAGGTTAACAAAGTGGTATGCAAAGCTTTGTTCCTCAGCGCAAGCAAAAGCTCCAAGGGCAGTATCGGCGTTGCTGTATTGTTGCATGACGGCATTGACGAAAAAGGTCAGGTTCGTGTTAGCTTGGAGCAAAAGAACTCCGGCAAAACCAACTATACTCTCTCGCCGGTGATCCAGACTTGGTTCTCTATGGATCCTAAAAAGACTGATCCTGCTGTTTATAAGCAGGCGGAGGAGTTTCTCACTCGCGGTGGCTTGTCGGATATTTATCCCATCATTTCCGGTGTGGGAGATTTCCGCAAAATTCACAGATTTTTAAGTCGGCAGGAATACGAGATGTATCTTAATTTGGTTAAGTGAGTCTTTTTCATTTTTTCTCCCGTCCCGGGGCGTCGTCGGTTATCGGCGCTCCACCAGTGCCAGCATGTGGGCGTTCCGGTAGGTGCACATGCAGCTTTGCCGGGGGAGCTGATCAACCGGCAAAAATTTTTTTGAGGAGGGCATGTATATGTCGAAGTACACAACCGGGCAACGAAAGGCGTATTACTCGGGAATGGGTTATCGCGCCGGAAAAGAGGGCAAGGCTATTCCTTTCAAGTCCGAAAAAAACAGGGAAAGCTTTCGTCAAGGTTATCGCAATTCCAAAAATGCGGTATCTAAATATCCAAATGTTGGAGGTAAAAAATGAGTAACAGAGATTTTGCTAAGCACAACGGCTTGATCGCTTTTATAGCGATATTGCTTGTGTTGATCCTCGTCGGTGGAATTATCGGCGGGTTGTACTATTTTAACAGATGCTTGTTCGGTCACGACTATGACGAAAACGGCGTCTGCACTCGTTGCGGTGCTGAGAAACCCGATGAGGTTCAGGAAGCGCCAGAAGATATGGCGGGAGGAATGGTTTCTGAAAGCGGAGTAAATGCCGGAATTGCTCTTTTGTCTATGAATATCTCTCGTGATGAGTATTTAGATTACGGAATCATGGCAATTGCTGAAAGCGCCAAGCAACTCACTGCAACTGTATCCCCCGCAACTGCTACCGACAATAAACTTGATTGGTCTGTTGAGTTTGTTAACCCTTCTTCCGAGTGGGCAACTGGTAAAAATGTTACGGATTATGTAACCGTTACTCCTACCGCCGACGGTGCTTTGACCGCTAACGTTCAATGCCTCAAAGCTTTTGGAGAGCAAATCATTGTTGTTGCGCACTCTCGGCAGGATCCTGGTATTTGGGGTACAGCCACGGTTGACTATGTTAAACGTGTGAATTCCATAAATCTCACGCTGGCTCCCAATGCTGCCACTTTTGGCGCGACTTATAATGTTACTGCTACACCTGTATATAGTGATGGAACGCTGACAGGTACGTTTACGCAAACAAGTTATTCTGCGCAACTTGCCGAATCTATTTCCACCGCGATTCAATCCGTTGAAACAGACTTTGTTGGCTATTATAAAGTTGTCGGTGGCTACAACAAAATCAAGGGAATTTTTACGTTTGACTCTTTGAAGTCGAGTTCAGATCTGGCTGGCAATACTTGGTCTTTAACTGGTTCTGACGCCTTTGATGCCTGTGGTTCAAGTAAATTTTCTAATAGTACTGGTGGCTCGTGGTCGGGGCATACTCCTACTTCTCAACAAGAGGCAGAAAGTGATACTCTAAACGTTTTGCGCAATCTTGTGAATAACAAATTCCTCGAGGCGGTTAAAGCCGAAAATGGGAATCACATTACGTTCAGTTTGGGATATACCTATAATTATTCTGGTGTGGTTAGCGACTCCAAGACGGTCACTTATGGTTTGAGGTTTGATCCCTCATCGCTCGTTGTGCATGTCACGGGTATTACGTTCGACAAAAATCTTGTGTTTTGAGGTGAGTTATGCAACGGCAAGAGAGAATTATAGCAATCGTAACGATTGTACTGTATCTCGTTTTGATTCTCGTTGCTGTGTTCGTGTGGGGTGCTTACAGTAATTGGTTTACGACCGATTTCGAGTTTATCTATCTGAAATCCGGTAACACGCGGCTGTTGCAAAACCAAACTTACAACTTCGGCAATGTTCGTTTGAACGTACACCAATTCGGGCTTAAAAAGGGCTATTCCGTGAAGATCGTAACTGCGCTTGACACAAATTTCTCTTACACGGTAGATGGCGCCGACATGGAGTACGCTCTCGAGCTTGCGGGAAAAGATGTGACAAATGCCTTTGACATTGACTTCGACGACGACGGTTTTGTTCTCCATGGTCGTGACTTCTATACGGAAGATCTGCTTGCCAAAGTTTATCCGGATTCGGATACTCACCTTGTCAGTCAGAACGTCATTATGTACTACAAAATGACGGTGACGGACGTGGCGGGAGAGCATAGCTTTGTACTTTCGTTTACAACGCTTGTACACGCTTTAGACATCGAGGTCAAGCCGGGGCAAATAGTTTTTTGAGGTGCGATTATGCGTAAATTTGCAATTTTTCTCCTTTTAACACTTTGTTGCACGTTCTTAGGCGGAGGAATAGCTTCCTCTGCCTTTGCCGTGTCGTCAGATTACACAGGCGCCCTGGAAGATCTTCAACAAGATCCCGACTTCGATGTCGGACAATATCCAATTATAGTCGGTGATCGCACTATCGACGTCATTCAAATTGCCGAAGGTGCGCGCGGTGAGTTGTATGTTTATGTTTACCAACATGGCGGAGACATTGTGACGGTATCGAGTATTAATATATGTCAAGATGCGCCTGAAATGTCCGAAAGGCATTGGTACAATTACAAGCTTACGAAAATCAATCTCGAGGGGGCAATAGGAAAATATAGGGTTGAGAACATCACGCTACGCCAAGAGTTGTTGCGTTATTACGACATCACCTCAATCTATCGTCAACCGTTTGATGACGAAGCGACCTCAGTTGCTGTTAATGTCGGAACACATTTGACAAGTGCTACTTTGCCGAATGGTAACATCACAGAAGAAATCCCGTATGAGATTGCGCGTTGCTACATGGCTGTGACTGTGGACGGTGAGGTTCAATACGCCGAACAACACACCAAGGTGGTGCCTATCACAAACAAACTTTGCGGTTCAATTCGTTACTCCAATGGTTTTACTCTTTATCAATCTTCTTGTGATAGTTGGTGGGTTGCGTTTTCTTGTGATGATTATACGATTGATCAACTTTATGAAGCGGATGTTGATTTCGTGTGGGAAGATTGGGCGTTTTCTCGTAATGGTATCGGAATGGGTAGTAGCTGGAAAACCGACGAGGGATCAAAGACTGTTACGGTGGTATATACCGATATTGCCTCGAACCCGGCGCAAGGATTGTTCGGACATAAATATACCTGGAATCGTATCGAAAGCGCAGACGCTTTTTTGAAAAACAATTTGACCGAAGATACAAAATCTGCTTTTGTATCTAACGGTTATCAGTGGGTTCTGCGCTTTTATGAAAGTGACTATGGTAACTTCCAGGGCGGGACACAAGGATCAATAGTAAATTGGACAGAAGTAAGTGATGTTACCATTTTACGTCTAAAATTCGAAGTAAATGGTATTGTTTACAATCTTGGTGTTGTAGACAACAAGCAATCGCCAGACGAAAAGCCCGACAATACCGACACCAACCCATGGGACGGCTTCTTGCTTGAATGGAAGCAATTTGTAAAAGACTGGAACAACTTTTGGCAAGGTGTCAAAGATTTTTTTAGTGACAACTGGTGGATCCTTGCCATTGTCGGCGTGTTGCTTGCCCTGGGAATATTGTCCATTTTCTTCCCCGTGCTCCGAGTTGTATTCAAAGTGATCTGGATAGGTATCAAATGGCTACTAAAAATCTTGTGGTATATCATTTCTGCCCCGGTGCGACTTGTAGTGATGATCGTCAATAAGGTTAAGGAGCGGAAAGATAATTCGGGATAAAAAAAACACCTCGGACGTATGTCCAAGGTGTTGCGGAGCCTCACAGCACGGTTCTCAAAGGAACTCCATTTCAGCACTCTCGCTACTCCGCTCGGTTAGACTCCACCGGCTCTAACTTTGGGTTTTGTTACCCACCAGCGCAAAAGCATTTTAACATAATTTAAGGAGGTTGTCAATGACAAATAATCCGAATAGAAACAGAAAAAAGAACATTAATCTTGCCGGACTTTACGCGGTTCCGCATGAAATTGCATACAAAAATGGTAAACCTCGTTTCGAGGTATATGGCTGTGTTACTAAAAATACGCCATATATTTGTAAGGCAGACGCGCAAAGTTCAGGTAAGCCACCGCGTCACGTTAGTGATATGACCGGAGACAAAGTTCCGAAGGTTCTTAAAAATCGCATGTTGGCTTTCTGGGCAGACAAAAATAATGTCGGCAAGTCTACCTGTTATCTCGTAGAGAAATCTCTATATGAAGAAATGGTTAAAGGGCGCAAGAAAAAATGATCACCATAATTTTTGGCAAGCCCGGTGCAGGCAAGACGGCGTATTTGGTTAGTCAGATGTTGCGCTTTTTGGGTAATTCTCGCGAGGCATACGAGCTGTTGTGGAGTTGCAGGGACAGAGTCCTCGCTCTGGATCGGCGTGGACTTGAATATTCGCTACCGACTATTCCGCCCGTTTACACCAATTTTCCTGTCAGTGCTCACGTCGGTTACAATAAGTGGCGTAGCAGTTACTATGTAGACGGCTTTCACCTCGGACTGGATAACGATTATGTCCCAATTACCAACGTCTTTCCCGGCGCGGTGATCGGGCTGACTGAGGTTCAACGGTACTACAACTCGCGCTATTCCAACAAACAGGGAAAAGGACTGCCTGACTGGGTTAGTAGATTCTACGAAGAGCACCGTCATTTCGGGCTAAATATCTACCTGGATCTTCAACGCGTTGGGCTTTGCGATTTGAACATCAGAGAACTCGCAGGGCGCTTTGTCGAGGTCTGTGGGCTTGATCATCAATTTGATCACCTGGGCAATATCCTTTCTTCACGGTTTTCTTTGCGGTGTTGGGACAACCTTTCTGCCGTTGAGCGGTATGTCGACAACGACAGTTTGACCAACTATTCACAAGAGGAGTACATCCACGAGGGCAACGTTTTCGAGGCATACACTTCAACTTGCTACTTTGACGCGTTTCTTCCCGGCACCGACAAGGATTTTTCTGCTCAAACGCACGATCAGGCACTCCGAACCGACGCCGAGTTGCAATTGGCATTTAGCAAAGAGATCTATCGCCAGAGCGCTCCTCGCGGATTTTACCCGGGCGACGCGGAGGATCTCCGCAAAGAGTGGCTCAAGAGTAGGGCGGATAAAAAGAGCAAGTATTCCAACGAAACCTTGCGCAACTATATTTGGAGGACAGTCTATGGATCTACATAGTCTTTTAGCTACATATTACGAGTTGTTTGCGGACCTCGAGATGAACAGGACGTTGCTCTCCGAGGAGTTTCACGCTTCGGTGAGAAAACTCTTGTTAAAACAGTTTGATCAATCAACGCAGACGTTCCTCGATGAGCAGGAACTCGAGTTTGCAGAGAAACGTTTTAAGCTCAAATTCGACGTCGCGAACTATACGCCACGTAGGCGCTGGCTTTTTTGGTGGAACCGCAAAGCGAAAGCGCTACTCAAACAGTACCGTGCGGAGTTGGAGAGATACCTCGCGGAGATCTCCAAAGACACTCGGGATACCAACGCAGAAAAGAACGCTCTGGATGAGCTTCCTGCAAAGAGTGCTTTGACACCTCTGGAAAACCTTCCTACACCTATAGCAAACGATAAACCAGTTGAAAGAGGCAAGTAAGGTGTTCTGCGGTGCTTGTCAAGAGAGACGGCGAGCTTTATGCTCACGCCGTAGGCGGGAGGGATAAATTCGTCGGCGACCTTGACAAGGAAGCCGTCAGAGGTTAGGCTCTCGTGCAGGACGGACGCGCGCGTCCGCCCCTACTTGCCCCACCAAACCCAATTGAGAACCTGCTACATGCGCGAAGCGCCGGAAATAAGCCCTGCGCCAAACGGCGTGGCGCAGGGCTTGATCCGCTTCTTTCGGATGATGAGATCCGCGAAGCGGTTACAACAAAAATTTTCAAAAACCGTGTGTCCCCTTGATACTGGACACACAAGTGCAAAAAAAGGAGTGATCAAATGCGTCCTTGTCGTTTTTATGCTTTGAATACCGGTAAAGAAGGCTTTAAGTGCGAGTTCGAGGAACAAGAGCACTCCTTGTTTTTACGCTATCGAACAAACAAGGATTTCATCGAACTCAATCGGTTTTGCAACAAATTTTGTCCGCGTTTTGCCGACTGCGTGAAATTGGCAGACGAGACGTTTCGTTCGTTTCGTAAGGCGAATGTCGTAGTAAATACCTTTGGTGACGGTAGATTGGAAGTTGTTGTTTACAACGAGCCGTTTAAAGTCTTGGAGCAGGTTGTCAATGACAAATCTGACCACAGTCGCAACTTTACCTTGGTCAACATGGATTTTCTTGTTCCTCGCAAGGAAAATGCAACTCCGACCAAACTTCGTAAAACGGTCTATCGGGCAGGCAAACGCGCCTTCGATCAATTTACGGGATATGCCAGATCTAATAAGTGGGATTATTTTTTCACTTTTACTTTCAGTCCCTCAATAGTTCCCGATCGCGCCAATTTGTTTGTTGTTCGTGAGCTATGGCGCAAGTTTCAACTCAAACTTAAACGTCTGGATCCGGGCTGTCGCATTTTGATCGCTCCGGAGCCACACCATGACGGTGCGCGACATTACCATGCGTTGATGTGCTTTTCTCACGACTTGCCGATAGTGGACTACGGCGACTTGTCCAAACTTCCGCAACGTACCTGTACGGGTGGACCGGACAAAGGCAAGAGCGGTTTTTGTACGTTTGATAAATATGGACAATTTACCTGTCTACCCAAAGCGCCATACAAGTTGTTTTTGGTTCCCTACTACAACTATGGTGAGTTGCAATGCAGTAAATTGGGCGATCCGCTGTTCTGTCTCAACGTCTATCCTTATGGGATAAACAGCAGTGCAATCATGCCCGGGGACGACACTAACCAAGCAAAGGTGGCGCGGTATGTTTCCGCTTACATGCTCAAAGACGGCAACAGTCAATACAACCAAAAGCGCTTTATGCGCACGCAGAATGTCAAGGGTAAGACGAAGTCTACCATGTTGTTGAATGATGATGAGCTTCAACAACTTTTAGCAGGAGCGAATTTGCAGGAGTTTAAGAGCACGGAAAAGTTGACTGTTTTTCGCAACTTCGACTTGACCACCGCGCCGTCGTTGGTTCCATTGTCCGAGCGCATGAAACGATAAAAAATGTGTGTCAAATTGTGTGTCAGCGGTTCTGATTTTTACTAAAAAACGTATTTTTTGTGTGGTTTTTGGTGCTTTTTGAGGGTAATTTATACTGGTTCAAATCCCGCCCCCGCAACCAGTAACGGCGACTGCGCTCTTGGTCGCAACGAAAAGGAAGTGTACAAAAGCACTTCCTTTTTCATTGCTTCTTTGGCTTGTCGCCTTGTGTGTTCACAGGGACGTGAGACCGAAATAACGTAGCGCTCCACTTCGTTTCGCTCACTCTGCTTACGCAGAGACAAATCCCGCCCCCGCAACATGAACATATTTTATTAGCGAGAGATACCTTACGGGCCCCGCAAAAGTTGAGTTTACGAAACTTTTGTGGGAGAGGAGTAGCCGACCGACAACGGAACCGTTCGCACTCTTGCGAGCGGTGTTGGCATAGGTCGTGCTACGACGAAGCGAACGCCACGACCGCAAGGGAGTATAACCCGAAGGTCGTGGGTGACGAGATTGACACTTTGCGTAACAATCTCTTTCAGCCGAGCACGCAGTGCGAACGCCACGAAGCCGCAGGCGAGTATTCCGTCGCGGTTCCACCGCTCCTTACACATCCCGCCCCCGCAGACATGAAAATTCTCAACAGCGCCGTATGTTGGTTCGGTTGAGATCGGGGATTGGTCAAAAGCGAATTGTTTTGTGGTTCTTGTTTTCTGTTTTTTTACCCCATTGTGCGTTTTTGCCTTTCTTCGTCCCGTTTTAGCACATTCCTCGTAAAGGTCAACGGGCGAAAAATTTTTACTTTTTGATTGTGTCTGACATAGAATGTGCCACATATTTTTACTAATTTTACATTGTGTTGCCGTAAAAATTTTTCTTTTTTT
>CANQJK010000023.1 GCA_947624235.1 uncultured Clostridia bacterium
TTGGTGAGGTAGCCCACCTTCAAAACAAGCAATATCCACTGTCCAGCCATAATATCTATTACCGTTTCGAGAATGGCGACGATATACCAGGCTATCCACTGCTCGCGATAGCGGAACAATATCAGCAAACCGTTGGCAATGCCCACCGCACTTGCGGCCGCGTCGAGATAGCACACAATGCGTTCATAGGTCAGATTGGTGGCAAAAATGCCCCCTTCCACCTCGATAAGCGTCAAAAGATAGCCCACTCCCACCGTCCACACGACAATTGCTCCGATCAATATCAGATCCTGCCACCAAGTGAGTTTTTTTACGACCGTCAGTTCTTCCTTTTGCTTGTCGGGATGACGGTGCCACATCACAAAACTGATAATGTCGCACGGTATCCAGAACAGCAAAGTGACTGCCATTGTTGCAAAGCGGTAGAGGCACACGATACATGTGACGATTTCCACTATTTCCACTCCCAGCGACACAATGAAGTTCCATTTGCTTTGCTTGGAGATGAGCAATTCGCACGCTATGTTCAAGATAACGTCCAACACATACAAAAAGGTGATCACTCCCGCCGACACGAGAAAACTGTTGACTTGGACCAGATCGCTCTCGCTCAGCACAAGTTCGGCGCTGTTCAACAGTTTGTCGCCGTTGGAATTTACAAGCGAAACAACGAGGGGCGTCGGATCGTCGTTGTCGCCGTTGTAGTAGCACTCGATTTCTATGGTGGTGTCCTTGTCGATGACAAAGTCGAACGGCTCTGTTTTGCCCTCTTTTTTGTTGTACACGCCGAGTTTGAGCGACATGCTTTCGCTATCTTCATCGCTGTCGCCCGGCTCCACCGTCCATTCGCCGAATCCCGATATCTCGGTCATGCTGTAACTGTGCTTTACGCCGTTACCCTCGATGAAATCGATGTGGCAAAGGACATAACTATCTTTTGTTCCTTCAAAACTGAGCGTGTCAAAATTGCCCTCTGCCTCCTGCACATACTGCGTTTTGTCCAACGTAACGGTGTAGGTCGGTTCGTCCGTTTCGGGAAACACAAAGGCGAACACCACCGCTATCACCAAAATGCTGAAAAACCATATTTTTTCGTACAGAGTAAAATAGCGCCACAACTCCTTGCACCGCGTGCCGAAGCTTTTTTTCTCGCGTTTGCGCTCGACCTTTGTTTCGGATATCTCTTCGGAGTTATCCTTCTTTTGTTCTTCTCGCTCCATTGGTATATACCTCGAAAAAGTTATAAGTTAAGTTCATTATATAACCGCAAAAAAAATCTGTCAAACAATACAATAACGCAAGACCGTTTACAAACGGGCGGGTTGGGCAATAATTACACAAAAAAGGAGAATTATATGAAGTTAAAAGACAGCCAAACCTATCTTAACCTTGCAAAAGCATTTTCTGCCGAAACGCAGGCGCGCACGCGCTACGAATTTATGGAATACGGCATGCGTTACAACGGGTACAAAACCATGGCGGAGATCGTGGACTCGATCGCTTATCAAGAATTTAATCATGCGCGCATGTTCTACACATTTTTGCAAAAGGCAAGCGACAAACCCATTGAAAACATCGACATTTCGGGCGGATTTCCCTTCAAAGAGAAGTGGGACATTCTGCAAAATCTCCGCTTTGCCACCGACGACGAACATGTGGAGGCATACGATATCTATCTGCCCGCGTCCAAAGTGGCGCGCGAAGAAGGCTTTGACGACATCGCCGAACTGTTCGAACTTACTGCAAAGGTGGAAATGCAACACGAAGCCATTTTCAATGAACTGTACACCCAAATGAAAAACGGCACGCTCTACAAAAAAGACACGGAAGTGATGTGGATGTGCTCAGGTTGCGGACACATGGCAAAGGGCAAAGAAGCCTGGGACACCTGTCCGCTGTGCGGAGCAAAACAGGGCACGGTGTGCCTTAAACTGCAAAGCATGGGAGCATAGTTCCTAAAATTTGTGTTTTTGCGCGCGTCCCTTTGGGGAAAGATACTCCCCTATACTTCGCGACGATAAAAACTATTTTGAAAATATCTTTTCGCCTTATACAAAGGGCTATTGCGTTTAGCATTTCTACACAGACGACATCAAAAACGGCTTGAAAACACCGATTTCAAGTCGTTTTTTCTGTTTTCCCGTATGCTTTCAACGTAACCGCTTTTGCCGTTATGTTTTGGTTTGAGAAGAAACGTCGCGACGCGAAAATAGATACCTGCAAAGTTGCGTCTTTGTTAAAGCGGAAGTTTGAGTGCGCCAAGCGCATGTCGCACATAGAAGCGAGAACGCTCCACTGCAAGCGACGAGTTGCGCGTCAATTCCTGATAGCGTCTATCGGCTTTGATTTTGCGATCTTGCTTGCGGGGATCCAGGCGGACAGCGTCAACAATCCGAAGGAGCTTACAACAAGAGTCAACAGTGTGATGACGTTGAGATTGAACAGCGGAACGACTATGCCCGTCGGCGCGCCGTCACTGTATATCACATTGAATATGCTTATAAACACAATGTACATCACCAACACAAGCACAAAGCAAACGACGGCTATTATCAACGCTTCCAACAAAAACATCACAACGATATCTCTGTTGGAAGTGCCGAGGGCGGAGAGTATGCCTATTTCCCTCTTGCGACTTGCTATGCTGAAAGAAATAAGATTTATCAACATCAACACGAGAATTATCAACATTATCGCGCTGATAACCGCAAATACTATGGTAAATATATTCAAAAAATTGCCGAACGATTCAACAAAGTTTACCGTTTTGAACATGCCGATCTCTTGTCCTTCGTCGTCAAACATGAAATACTCGCCAGCGTTTTTCGTTTTTACCTTGTATTTGTTGTGGAGTTTGTTCAAAAGTCTTTCCAAACTTCCGACAGAGTCGGCTTTGACCGTTACGTAAGCGGGTGTAAGCAAGGACATTTTCAAATCGTAGCTTGTCTGTTCGTCGATGTAAACGGTTTTGACGTTGTTCTCGCTATCGGAAGAGAACGTAATGCCCGTAAGCTTGCGCTCTCCCAGATCTATTTGCTTGCCGTTAAAGTTTATTTTGACGGAGAAAGTCTTACCTATTTCCTCAACGACCTTGCCCGTCCACTGTTCGCAGGAATTATCCACATATGCGCTTCGGTCAGGTCCGCCGAACAGATCCCTGTACATCTCGAAGGAAAGCACAAATTCGTCCTTTTTCAGAGGAGTAGCGAGGTTCTTATTGGAAAATAGTTTGTAACCTGCGGACGTAAGCATTCCGTTGTTCGAATCGCTTACAAGATACGACGAGTGTTCTTGTCCATTCCAAAAAGTATCGTATTTGTCTCCGCCAAGTCGGAAAGCGTCATTCGTTGTCTTGTCGGAGACGGTTATATCGCCCGAACCTGTCAAATTAAGACTGTCCGTATAGGGCAGATCGGAATTTACGTTTACAAAGTCGCCTAAATCAAGGCAATGGAAGTCCTTGCTTACGAAATAATAGGGAATTGCCGTGCGCGATGCTTCCGCTACCTTGTCGGTATCCACGATACCGCCACACACGGGCACGTTGCCGTTGCGAGGCGTCAAAAAATTGTCCAACACCGCTTGTTTGCCCACAATGCCGTCGATATCTTTTAACGTCATCTGCGTGTATTCGCCGTTTTGAAAAATGAATACGTTGCCAAAGTCGCGTTCAAGATAGTATTTGCTCACATAAAACGTGTTTTCGTCCAAAGGTTGGTGATTTCCGTAAAATTCCAACCCCATATCTGTAATTTGCTCTTCCGTAGTGACGTTTGAAATACAAACGGAATGGTCGCTGACGTAATTTAAGGCGTCTCCGTGCATACTGTTGACGTCTATGTATTGCTTGTGCTCTTCGTCGTATTCCGTTTGAACGATCTCGAAATACGGCACATCGTATTTTCGAATATATTTTGCAACCGTTGTCGGCACGGAAAACGTGGCGCACATTTCCGTGATCAACAGCACCAATATCGTAAAAAAGGACACCGCTATCACGCCTATCGCTTTGCCTTTGCGTATAAACAGCGAGTTCCAAGCCATTCTCATACATGTTTTGAAGGGCAGTCTCCTCGCTTTACTTTTATATTCGCCTTCTTGGCTCTCCTCTTGCGCGCCAAATACCGACTGCACTCTTCCGTCGGATATTTCCAATATTCTGTCTGCGTACTTCTCCGCGCTCTCCCTATCGTGCGTTACGGCTACTACAAGTTTTGTTTCGGATAGCTTTTTCAATATCTTCCATATGCTCTCGCCCGTTGCGCTATCCAAATTGCCCGTGGGTTCGTCGGCAAGTATCATTTTGCTGTCCTTTACCAAACAACGCGCTATCGCTACGCGCTGTTTTTCCCCTCCCGACAACTCGCTTACTCGACGCGTCAGATAATCTTCCGTCAACTCAACGTCTTTCAACGCTTTGACTACTTTGTCTGCCGTTTCTTCGTGCGACAACTTTAACGCTAACTCTATGTTCTCCTTTACATTGAAGTCGTCCAACAAATTGTATTCCTGAAAGATAAACCCGACATATCCGTTTCGGTAGCCGTCGTAATCTTTTTGATTAAACTCGCTTACAGACCTTCCGTCTACCGTCATCTCTCCCGAAGAGGGTTTGTCCAACCCGCCCAAGATATTCAACAAAGTAGATTTTCCGCTACCGCTTTTGCCTAATATAAACACCATGCCCTTATTGCCAAGGTCGAAACTGACGTCCTTCAAGGCGTCCACTTTTTGCTTGGATTTGGATACATATTGCTTGGATATATCTTTTAGCCGAATCATTTTGTCTCCCCTCTACGTTGCGCCCGCGATGAAAAGATATTGGCACTTCGTACGCCTGTAATATACATTACACAATACCCTTTGTCAACTCATTTTTCAAAAATATTTCGGGCAAACTCAACGCCGAATACAGATAAAAACCATTGCCATGCGCCTCAAAAACAGCAAATGGGGTAGGAAAAACACAAAAAACAACGCAAAACCAACCACTTCCCCACAAAAACTGACATCCTACGGCGAATTGCCGACGGAGCATATCTCATGCAAAAAATTGTCTGTTGGAGCAATTCGATAGAGTTGTCGTATCTGTTGGATACGGGACTCACAAATATATAATTACAAAATAGTACTTGCGGAACTGTTGTTGCGTGAAAGCAATAAAATACGAAAGCGCACATCTATAATAACGCGGAATTTGATCGTGTAGATCGCGTGTTGCTCATTGTAGCGAACAAAAAACTCTATGAGAATTGACTGCTTGTTGCTTTTAGCCCGCTCAAAATTGCCACCGAATGTCTCGCCACGAGCGAGTACGTCTCGTACCTGCACCAGCGCTGTTGTAGCGCGAAAATATATCCGTTCGAATAACGAGGACACAAACCACGAGGCACCCAACCAAGTCACAAAGACTTGATAGGGAAAACGGGTTCCCGTGCGAATGACTATTCGCATGGGTAGCATGAGCAAACGCCAGACAGCGGTACCCAAATGATAAGTAAAAAACATTATAATCAAAATCAGCAAGTCAAAAGTGTCCCGACCTTGTAACGACGAGAGCGGGGTGTTTCGTGTCCTAACAAAACTATTTGTAGCATTCACAATCACATCCCGTTAAATAACGGGGCCCCCACAAAGTTCCAAAGACTTTGTGGGGAAAGGAGCAACTGCCAGACAGCTTTACCGCCCGCACTGTTTGTGCGAGCGGTGATGTCAAGGGCGTGTTGCGACGCGGGGCGGGTGGTCGGGGACCTTATGATAGAGAGAGCGAGTATGTCCCCAATCAAAACAATCTGCAACAAGCGCAAGCCCGTCAGGGGCGATTGCACAATACGTCCTTGACGTGAGTGCAATCGACTTGTGAAGCCGTTTTGATGGGGATATACGAGCGACACCGCGAAGCCTTTTTGCGCGGAATACCCGAGCAACACCTTAATCTGCAACGAGGGACTTTTCCGAAACCAGTAGTCCCCAAAATGTCTGGTATCTACACCAGCACTATTGTAGCGCGAAAATTATATCTCCTCGAATAGGGGCGGGTGGTCGGGGACCTTATGGTAGAGAGCGCGAGTATGTCCCATGTAAAATAATCTGCAACGAGGGCGGAGCGCAGAAACCGATAAAAAAAACGATGTCCTTGTATATAAAAGGCTCGCATATCCACTGCAAAATAATCTGCAACAAGGACGTAGTCCGCCGTGAAGCCATTTTTGCAGTGGATATGCGAGCATTATATGTTTCTAAATCAAATTACAAAGCGCGTAGCCCGAAGTGAAGCCTTTTTACAGGGGATATACGAGCGATGCCCGTTTTATTGTTGTTTGTTTCACGCCTTTTATGCTGACAGTGCATGCAACGGCGCGTTTTTTGCGGTTTTACCTTCTTCTTTTTTTGTCGCTTCTGTACACAAAATTGAGCGTCTTGCGCGGTGAACTCGGGCTGTTGAGGATATCCGATTGAGCGATCGGGCTGATGACAACGTGACGAGACGCGCCTTGTCCTTCGCTTTGCGTAGTGACATACTTACTGCTTTGCAGTGTGGTGTGGATTATCCTTCTTTCGTACGGATTCATCGGTTCGAGTTTGGCGTCGCGCCCTGTTCTCTTTACCTTTTGTTCAAGGTTGAGCGCAAGACGTTGAAGCGCCTTTTCTCTCTTTGCTCTGTAACCGTTAACATCCAGCGTGACTCTCTTGAAACCGCTTGTTTTGTTGTTGAGCATAAGATTGCACAAATATTGCAAAGCGTCCAATGTTTCACCGCGATGTCCTATCACTCCGAATGAATCTTCGCCTGAAATGTCAATTAGCACAGAATCTTCATCGGTTTTAAGCTCTACCTCACAGTCAAGCCCCATTTTCGATAACACGTTAAGCAAAAACACTTTTATACTTTCCAATTCTTCATTCGGTTGCACGTTCTCGTCCGATCGTTCATCCGAATTTATTTCGATATCATTGTTTTTCATTTTGCTACCTCATATAACTTGCCTTGTTTGACTTGTTCTTATTGTCCTCTTTGTTGAGGCGCTTGTTTACCATTTTTTCCACGGGATAACGCAACAACACAGTGGAAATAATGCTGAGCGTATAGTTTACCACCATGTATATTGCAAACGCGCCCGTGTAAATAAAGCCGAACCAAGCCATCATCAAAGGCATCAGGATCATCATTGTTCTGTTGGTTACTTTTTGCTGTTGATTTTGCTCGACAACTTCGCCCTTGCGGTTTTTGCGTTCCATGCGTTGAGAAATAAACATGGACAAAAAGCTCAAACCGATAGAGGCAAAGGGAAGGATCATCAATCCGTTCCATTTACCGTTCTTACTGTAACCATTACCTTTCATTACTTCGTTGCGAAGTTTGTTGTAAAGCTCCTCGCCGTTCCCGCCGGGAAACTTGCTCATGTCTACGGTAGAAGAAAATCCTCCGCCCTCAAACTGACCGCCTTCATACGGTTGCATAATGGTTGCCCAAGTGTCGGGTTGCCAAACGTTTTCTATCCACAACCAACTTTCGTGATTATGTTCGTAGTACTCGCGCACTGCCTCCAAAGCCTTTTGTTCCGCTTCGAGACTTTCCGTCGGAAAAGCATTGGTAACGGCGCTGAGTCCTGCGGTCTGGCAAATAAGTTTGCCCTTTCCTTCCTCGGAAGTCAAACCGTCACCAAGTTCTGCTTCTGTTTCGTTGAAACCTTTTATGTGTTTTTCGTCGCCGTTGTCGTCTTTGTAGGAAGTGCCGTTAAAATACACCTCTCTGATTTCTTCATCAGCGTTTTCGCCTACGATTTGTTCGACATATGTGTCAAAGTAGGTGGAAGAAAGCCCCTGAAAGTTGACCACACTGCTGTAACTGGAATAATCTCTGAGTCCTGCAAACATCACAAAAAATATCACCATGGACACGATCATGGGCAAGCAGGTGGATAACATGGAAAATCCCTGTTTTTTGTACAGCTTTTGTTTTTCCTCGTTGGCGCGTTGAGTATTTGCCCCATAACGCTTGTCGATGCTGTCCATTATCGGTTGCATCTGTTGCATTTTGAGACTGCTCTTGCGAGAAGCGTAGCGTTGCCAAATGTCCAAAGGCGTCATGAGTATCTTCAAAAATACGGTAAACACGACAACCGTCCAACCGTAATTGCCTACCCAAGAGTGCATCCATCTGACAAGCTTGCCCATAACTCCCAGGTCGCTATCCGAATAATTGAACAAATCGGGCCTATTGGGAACGCAACTTGCAAATATTCCAAGGCAAAACACTGTCAATATCACAAGTATCAGGACATTTTTTGTCTTTTTTTTCATCATTTCTCCTAACAAAACGCCAATACCGCTATATGTGCCACTTTAACTTGCCCCTGAGATTTTGCGGAACGGGATCAAACCCGCCTTTGCCCCAAGGAGCGCAACGAAGCAGTCTTTTTAGCGTGAGCCAACTTCCCACCGTAAACCCGAAACTTTTGTACGCTTCCATAGAATAGACGGAACAACTCGGGGTGTAGATACACCTTTTTTTGCCCTTCCATTTGGAAAGCGTCGCTTTGTACAATTTTAGCAGTGCGATAGCAATGTATTTCACGACAAAAGACCTGCCTTTTTGAAAAGCCAATGCACGCTGTGATCTATATCGGCAAAAGCGTATTCCTTGCTCTGTCGCGGAATAAAAATGACGTTGTATCCTTCCGCCAGACTTTCCGTATAGCAACTGACCGCGGCCTTCAACTGCCTGCGTATGCGGTTACGAGCAACAGCCTTGCCGTATTTTTTGTTTACGGAAAAGCCTATCTTTGTGGGCTTGCTGTTGGAAACGCAGTAGAGCATAACAAAGTTTCTGTCCGCAACGCTCAGCGCGTGCTTGTACACATAGTTGTACTGATGCTTTTTTTTAAGTCTGTAAATAGACTTCAAAATATTTTCCTACTATGCGCTGAGGCTGTGACGTCCCTTATTTCTGCGTCTTGCAAGCGTTCTGCGTCCGCCAGTGGTCTTCATTCTTGCGCGAAAACCGTGCACTTTGCTTCTTTGTCTTTTCTTGGGTTGATAAGTTCTTTTCATTTTTCGTTCTCCTTATGTCAGCGCCTTGGCGCAAATTTTGCAACAATGTTTCGTCGTGAATTGAGCATACTCAACCACGATAGCATGCTATTGTATTATATCAACTAATATCTATAAAGTCAAGTATTTGTAGGTTGCACGACGCAAAGCATTTTGTCGGTAACTGTCGGCGCAAAATTCGTACTCGGTCAAACTGATCGCATATTCTTTTGCGCTACAAGTAAAAATAATGCAATACCCCACCCTTTTGTCAGGATGGGGTAGGAATTTTGACGATTTGCGACGGAAAATCAGGCAATTTCGAGAGCGAGTATCATCATTTCGTTGAAAGAATTTTGTCTTTCGTCGCTACTCAACGCTTCGCCCGTAAGCAAATGATCGGAAATGGTGCAAATGCACAATGCCTTTTTGCCTGCGCGTATGGCGTTAAGGTACAGAGCGGTGCTTTCCATTTCCACCGCAAGCACTCCCATCTTGCCCCAAACAGCGCTTCCCGCTCCGTCGTCGTAGAATGTGTCGCTGGCAAGTATATTTCCCACTTTGTAGGTGTAACCCAATTCGTCCGCCTTGGCAACGGCTTTTTGCAACAGCTCGAAGGAACAAATGGACGCCAACGTGCCCGGCATTCCAAACTGCGACGCATAATTGCTGTTGGTGCAGGAGCCCATTCCGAAAACAAGATCTCTCACCTTCAAATCGGGATGTATTGCGCCTGCGGAGCCTATGCGAATGATGTTCTCAACGCCGTAAAAGTTGAACAGTTCGTAGCTGTAAATACCTATGGAAGGTATTCCCATTCCGCTTGCCATAACGGAAACGCGTTTGCCCTTGTAATAGCCCGTATATCCTTGAACACCGCGTACGTTGTTTACCAACACTGCGTCCGTAAGATAGTGTTCGGCTATGTACTTGGCGCGTAAAGGATCTCCCGGCATAAGGACGGTCGGCGCAAAATCGCCTTCTTTTGCTGAAATGTGAGGGGTTGGAATAGGCATAAATATTCTCCTTTATATTTGTTTGTTTTGTCGGGCGTTATTTACGCCCCGAATTAAAATTATAAATAGTTTTTCGCCTCTTGTCAATACCGAAGTTTTGTGCCTGACGGCAAAATTGTTGTGCTCGCTTTGAGTTAAGATGCCGTTTATATTAAATAACAAGTTAATTTAAGCAATTTTGTTTATTTTTGTGTTCGATTTAATCTTGCAATTTTACCGAGGATATTGTATAATTGATGTATATGGGCATTTCGGCGAGTCGCGGAAATTTTATCCACAACCTTTCCACACTACGCCGTCCTTTATCGGGAGGGGTTGTCCACACAAATTATTTGTGGCATAACACAATATCTTGTGTAAAATTACAGCCCAAACCCCAAATAAAGCCATTTGCTTGCCCAAAACGGCAAGTAGTACACATTTTCACAAACCCTAACAACACCACTACCTGATGAAGGTATAAAACTTGTGGGACGAACCACTTTTCAAAGGAGAGTATTTATGAAGATCATCGTAAACAGTTTGGATTTGAACGACGCCGTAAGCAAGGTTTCCAAAGCCCTTTCGACAAAAGACGTAGCGCCCGTGCTCGAATGTATCAAGATCACTGCCGAAAACGACAAACTTACGCTTTATGCTACTGACAAAGATCTGGCTATCGAGCGCACAATTGACGCCAACGTTATTGTGGGCGGGGCATTCCTCGTACCGGGCAGGATATTCGGCGATTACATCAGAAACATTGCCGAAAACGGCAGTGATATTTCCCTTGAATTGGTGGATGACAACCGCCTGTTGGTAAGCTCTGCCAACAGCGAGTGCAACATAGGCATATTGGATGTGGACGACTATCCCGAAACGGAAAGCGTGAGCAACGAGCATTACTTTGCCATTCAGGAAAGCAATCTCAAAGAAATAATAAACAACGTTATATTTGCTGTGGCAGTTGACGACAGTCGCCCGATGCTCAAAGGCGTTTACTTTGAAGCGCGCGAATACACTTTGACTGCTGTCGCTACGGACGGATATCGTTTTGCATTGAGCAAAAAAGTGTTGGAGGAGCGCGTAGATGAAATTTCCGCTACCATTCCTGCGCGCAGTTTGTCCGAATTGTCCAAGCTTCTCACGGACAGCGACAACATACTCAAAGTTTTCATCGAAAACAACTATCTGCTTATCTGTATGCAAAACACCAAACTGTTGACGCGTCTGCTTGCAGGGCAATACATCAAATACGATAATATTGTTCCGCGCGATTTCCTCTCCACGTTGTATGTCAACAAGGAGACTTTCGAGCGCGCTCTCAACACGGCGTCCATTATGTCCCGCAGTGAAAGGAATAACCTTGTCGTTTTGGATATCGAAGAGTACAACATGAACATCTCCTCCACCAGCCAGTACGGCACGGCAAAGGAGAATATTACGATATCCCTTTCGGGCAAAGACGTTCGTTGCGCCTACAATAGCAAGTATATCAACGATTGCCTCAAAGTGATAACCGCCGAAACTATCAAAATGGAGTTTGCTCAACACAACAGTTGCGTGATAACTATCAAGGATAGCGACGAAGTGCTGTACTTCATCTTGCCTGTAAAGCAGATAGCGTAGTCGCTCGCGTATCCCCTGTAAAACGGCTTCACTTCGGGCTTGCGTTGTACCTCGATAGACACACATCGCTCGTATATCCCCATCAAAACGGCTCCACGCGTTGCAATACGCCCTTGACATCACCGCTCGCACGAACAGTGCGGGCGGTTTTGCTGTCTGGCGTTTGCTCCTTTCCCCATCAAGTCTTTGGGACTTGACGGGGTGCCCCGTTATTTAACGGAATGAGATTGTGAGTGCTACAAATAGTTTTGTTCGGACGAGAAACACTCTCGATTCCACTATTACAAGGTCGGGATATTGTTTGATATGCTGATTTTGATTAAAATGTTCTTTCTTTTTCAGGCTGTATTGCTCTTGCGGTTGATCCTGCTACTCGGGCGAATGTTCATTTGCGCAGGGACTTACTCAATCAAGCCATATATTGAATTGACGATAGATTTTTGTCAAAGCGGAAATTTGCGCGGTTTGTTCTGTCCCCGCGGATAGATCTTTGGGGTGTGCGCGATTTTGCGAAACACCAATATCGAACGGCGACTGCCGTCGGACAGGGTGAAATCGAAATGCTTTTCGAAATTTAGTCCCAGCAAAGCGCAGGCGTGAGATGATGCCTGCAACTCGGACAGGTCCGTTTTGTAAGCGACGACTGCACCGTCGCTCTTCACCGTTTGGGCGGTGTATTCCAACAATATGTTGAGCGGGGCAACGGCACGCGCAGTTGCTATGTCAAATTGTTCCGAGTGTTCTTTTGCGAAATCCTCGGCGCGTTCGTGGAAAAAACTTGCTTTGACCGAGAGTTTTTGACACAGCGTTTTGCAAAATTCCACGCGTTTTGACAAGCTGTCCACAAGCGTGACGTCGATGTCGTTGCGGACGAGTTTGAGAGGGATAGCGGGAAAACCCGCTCCCGTGCCTATATCGCAAACGGAAGCGTTTTGCGGAATAGCGACGCTTCCGAGCATGCTGTCCGCAAAGTGTTTGTTCCACACGCCTTCAACATCGGTTATAGCCGTGAGGTTGTACTTGGCGTTTTCTTCGAGCAGGAAGTTGCAATACGTTTCCAGCAATGGGTAAACGCCGTCGTCTACTTCCAGACCGACTTGTTTTAATATGTCCAAATTGTAATACATTTCGTTATTTAATGGCGATATATGCTCGGTTAAATTGGCTTACTTGCACAATTTTTACGTTGCGCAAGGTACACAATGAGTATCTGTATATCCGCAGGAGACACGCCCAAAATACGTCCCGCCTGTCCGAGGTTTGTCGGACGTATCTTATTTAGTTTTTGTCGCGCTTCCAAACGCAAGCCCTCGATGGACATGTAGTCTATATCGTCGGGGAGCGCCTTGTGTTCCAACTTGTTTGCCTGCGCGATAGCCTCTTTTTCTTTTTCGATGTATCCGCGGTATTTACACTCTATTTCTACTTCGTCAAGCGCGTCAGCGTCTATCTCTCGGAAAAATCCCAGTTCCGTCAGATCTTTCCACTTGATGTTTGTGCGTCTCAACATCTCATCTACGGTAAGGCCAGCTCCCGTTACGGGCTCGTTGTTGCGTTCGAACAAAGGGCCGTAAACCTTGGGAGACACCACTATTTTGAGTTGTTGCTCTGCAAGAGCGATCTGCTGTTTTTTGTGAAGGTATTTGTTGTATCTCGCGTCGTCTACAAGTCCGATCTCCCGTCCTATCTCCGTCAGGCGCAAGTCGGCGTTGTCTTGACGCAAGATGAGGCGGTGTTCGGCGCGACTGGTCATCATGCGGTAAGGCTCTGTGTTTTCCTTGGTGGTGATGTCGTCGATGAGCACGCCGATGTAGCTGTTATCGCGGGTAAGCGCAAAGGGCGTTTTTCCGTGTACATACCGTTCTGCATTTATGCCTGCGACAATGCCCTGTCCGCCCGCCTCCTCGTATCCGCTCGTGCCGTTGATCTGTCCTGCAAAGAACATCCCCGGCATGTGTTTTGCCATAAGCGAAGCGTTTAACTGCGTGGCGTCGATACAGTCGTATTCGATGGCGTACGCGTCGCGCATGATCTCTACGTTCTCCAACCCTTCGATACTGTGATAAATAAGTTCCTGTACATCTGCGGGCATGGAAGAGGACGCTCCCTGCACATAGTATTCACAGGTGTCCTCCGATTCCGGTTCGAGAAAAATTTGATGTCGCTCCTTGTCGGAGAAACGCACCACTTTGTCCTCGATACTCGGGCAATAACGAGGTCCCACCCCGTTGATAGCGCCGTTGTAAATGGGGGCAAGATGTTTGTTTTCCAAAATGATCCGCTTGGTCTCTGCCGTTGAGTAGGTCAAGAAACAACTGCGTTTTGTTGCAGGTATGCTTTCGGTTACAAACGAAAACGGTCTCGCGTCCTCTTCTCCTTTTTGTTCCTGCGTCTTGTTCAGATCCAGCGAGGAAAAACGTACGCGGGCGGGAGTTCCCGTTTTGAAGCGTTTAACGTCGAACCCCAGTTGCACAAGGCTTTCCGTTAAAAATTTTGCATTTGCAAATCCGTTCGGACCGCTTTCGCGCACGCACGTTCCTACAAGCGTTCTCGAATTGAGATAGACTCCGCAACAAAGCACCACCGCTTTGCAATGGTATGTGAGTTCCACAGCGGTAGTAACGGAAAAAGAGCCGTCCGCATTGCGCGTCAACTTTACCGCTTCGCCTTGGCGCACAAACAAATTGGGAGTGTTTTCTACCGTTTGTTTCATATTGGTGTGATAAGCGTTTTTGTCCACCTGTGCGCGAGGAGAAAAAACGGCAGGTCCTTTGCCTCTGTTCAGCATGCGCATTTGGAGCAAACTTTTGTCGGCGTTTATCGCCATTTCTCCACCCAGGGCGTCAATTTCCTTTACGATCTGCCCCTTTGCCGTTCCCCCGATGCTGGGATTGCACGCAAGGTATGCGATCGTGTCGAGGTTGGTAGCCAACATCAACGTCGAACAACCCAAACGCGCCGAAGCTAGAGCCGCTTCGCAACCCGCGTGCCCCGCGCCTATAACTATTACGTCAAAATCTTTCAAATGTACCTCTAACCGCCTTTAATATCTTTTCTTGTACTTTTTTTACTTATTTACCCAAACAGAATTTGCTGTAAATTCTGTCTATTATATCTTCCTGAGCCGTTGTTCCTGTGATCTCTCCAAGCGTTTGCCACACAGCTTTTATACTGTTGGAAACGATATCGAATGTGGTTCTGTCGCAGTTTTCTATGGCTTCTTCAAGCTGTGCTTTTGCGCGTTTAAGACAGGACAAATGCCTTTCGTTTGTGATGAGAAGGTCGCTGGATTCGATGTCTTTTGCGCTGAACATTTCGTAAAGCGTTTCTTTTATGATCTCCACGTTTCCGTATTTTGCGGAAACAACGAGGCTGTCTACGCAACAAGGCTCCGAATCGTACAAGTCGCTTTTGTTGTAAATGCGCACCTGCGGACGTACAGTGGGATACACCGATCTGTCATTGGGATCGTCCGTAACGTGCAACACTACGTCTGCGCTATCCGCCGCACGCCTTGCGCGTTTTACTCCCTCCATTTCTATTTCGTCGTTGGTATCGCGAAGCCCCGCCGTATCCACAAAATTGAAGCGTATGTCGCGGTAGTTGACACTTTCGCTCAGCGTATCGCGCGTTGTGCCCTGTATTTCCGAAACGATTGCGCGATCTGTTCCCAACAGGGCGTTGAGAAGGCTGGACTTTCCGACGTTTGGTTTGCCCACGATAGCGACATCTATGCCGTATTTTGCGTATTTACCCAATGTGGATGTGGCAATAAGCTCGTCCAATTCCGAAGAGATTTCTTGGAGCGAGCGTTTTGCCGTAGTCGCCGTCGGAAGTTCCAGATCTTCCTCGGGATAGTCCAGCGTCGTTTCGCACGCGGACAAAATGTCTAACAGTCTATCCTGCAAATCGACGATCCGCTTGCCCAATTTGTTTTCCAACAGGTTGGCGCCCGCTTTTACGGCAGAGGCTGTTTCGGCGTCTATCATTTCAATGATACCCTCGGCGTTGGTGAGGTTTTGCTTGCCGTTTATAAATGCGCGTTTGCTGAACTCTCCGTTCTGCGCCATTACTGCGCCGTGATCGAGGCAGGTTTCTATTACCGCCTGCGCAATTGCTGTTCCTCCGTGGCAGTGAAACTCTACCGTGTTTTCTCCCGTGTAAGAATGAGGAGCCACAAAATATACGCACATTGCCTGCTCGTCGAAGTATTTGGTGTGCAAAGAACCCACTTTTAGAAGATTGGGCTTTGTTGGAAACGGACTGAAAAACTTTTTTGCAATATCTATTGCGCTGTCACCGCTCATGCGTACGACGGAAATTGCCGATCTCCCTCGCGGAGTGGAAAGCGCTACGATCGTTGTGTTCATAAATTGACCTCTCTGCAACATATTGTACCACTTTGGTCGAGAAAGGACAACCTCTTTTACGGCAAAATAACGTTTTGCCCTCGCTGTACAGGTGGGTGTTTCACAAATTAAAATAATTTGTTTCACAAAGGGTAATTTATTGTTGAAAATCGTAAAATTATATGTTATACTATAAATATATTGGTCGGTTTGTGCCGATGCGATGTAAAGAATTTCTTTTGGGTGGAGTACTATGGGAAAAATTATCGCATTTTCAAATCAAAAGGGTGGCGTTGGAAAAACCACGACAGCCATCAATCTTGCCGCTTACGTTGCAATTGCGGGTAAAAAAGTTCTTTTGGTAGACTTTGATCCTCAGGGCAATGCAACCAGTGGTTACGGAATAGAAAAAAACGCTCTTAAAAACACGGTTTATGATGTTTTGCTGGGAGACATTTCCGCGCGCGAAGTGATCTCCGCAACGATGATACCCAACCTTTGGATATTGCCCAGCAACAGCGACCTTGCGGGCGCCGAAGTGGATCTGGTCTCCGTTCCCGCACGAGAAAGCGCATTAAAGCGTACACTATCGCCGATCAAGGGGGACTACGATTACATTTTTATCGATTGCCCTCCCAGTCTCGGCTTGCTCACCTTGAACGCTATGGTGGCTTGCGACGGCGTTATCATTCCCATTCAAAGCGAGTTTTTCGCTCTTGAAGGAGTGACTCAACTGCTCAATACGCTTAAAATCGTAAAACAACGTCTCAACCCCCAAATTGAAATAAACGGCGTTGTTTTGACGATGTACGATATGCGTACGACATTATCTAAACAGGTGACTGCCGAAATTTACAAGTATTTCAGTAACAAAATTTACACCGTGCCCGTACCGCGCAATATCAAGTTGGTGGAGTCTCCGAGTTTTGGCGTGCCCGTTGTGTTGCACGCCCCTCGCTCAAACGGCGCGTTGGCATATCAAGCACTTGCAAAACAGTTTTTGGAAAGAGAGGGAAATTAACAAATGGCAAACAAAGGATTGGGAAGAGGTTTGGCTTCGTTGATGGGGCTGAACAACATTGAAGAATACGCACAACCGCAAACAGAAAAGGCGGAAAGCGCCACGCAAGCCAATAACGCCGATAACGTTGTGATGATCGCGCTGATAGATATCGATCCGAACTACGAACAACCGCGCAAAAAGTTTGATGAGGATGCGCTAAAAGAACTTGCCGACAGTATCAAAGTACACGGAGTGATCCAACCGATAGTGGTGACGCCGATAGGCAAACGCTACATGATCATTGCGGGAGAACGTCGTTTCCGCGCAAGCAGAATGGCGGGAAAAACGGAGATTCCCGCAATCGTGCGCAATTACACGCCTCAACAGATAAAGGAAATTAGCCTTATTGAAAATTTGCAACGCGAGGATCTTTCTCCTATCGAAGCGGCGCGTGCCATAAAGACGTTGATGACCGAGTTTAATATGACGCAGGAAGTCGCCGCCGACCGTATAGGTAAAAGCAGATCGGCTGTGGCAAATACGCTCCGTTTGCTTACGTTGAACGAGGACGTTATCGCGTTGATCGAACAAGGGCGTCTTTCGGCTGGACATGCCAGAACGTTGGTCGTTGTTCCTTACGAGGATCAGTACAAGCTTGCGCTTAAAGGGTGCGACAATCAAATGACGGTTCGCGAAATGGAAAAAATGGTTCGCGAATACCTCAATCCTAAACCGCAAAAGCCCAAGGAAACAGTTCAGGACAGCAAGGAATTGGTAAGCCTTGTTGCCAACATGCAACGCGCCTTTGCAACCAAGGTCTCGGCGATAGGCAACGGAAGAAAGGGGCGTATTTATATAGACTATTTTACATCCGACGACTTGGATAGGATCTGCTCTTTGGTGGAGGAGTGGATGAGCGATAAATTCCGCAAGGACGGAGAGTAGTACACTTCGGTTTTCCGGTTCCATTTTGCGCTTGATTTACCAAATGCAATAGAAAACAGCCTCCCCACAGCACTGTTTTGCGTGTTTTTCCCACCCCATGTGCGCAAAATCGTTGTATGAGGCACGCAGTCTCGATAGACGTACACTTGCTGTGTGGGTTACTTTCGTAAAGATTTGTTGTATTTGGTAACGCGCACCACTGTTCGCGCGACGCTAAATGAGTAATCACACAAAGCGACTTGAACTTGCCACGTTTCAAGTCGCTTTTTCTTGTTTTTTATTACGCATTTATTAGATTTCTTTAATACGTTTCTCGACATTGTTTTCTTGTGAGGGAACATTAAAATAGATGATTTCAGAAAGTTCGCTTGCAACAATCATGTTTTTGTTATTTGGACTAGTCTTGTAAGAATAAGTTGTATTTGAAAAAACGCGCTGTCATGTAACTGCAAAATAAGTTAGCTATAACTTGATTTGGAACCGCCACGTTTCAAGTCACCTTTTCTTGTTTTGTATTGCGCACTTATTAGATTTCTTTAATACGTTTCGAGACATTGTTTTCTGTGACAACGTGCTAAAAATGGATAATTTCAAAAGGCTCGTTTTTATAGTAATAAAGTTGTTGTTTTTTTGGCTATTCTTGTAAGGATAAGTAGTGTTTGAAAAATGCACCGCTATGTAACTGCAAAATAAGTTAGCTATAACTTGATTTGGAACCGCTACGTTTCAAGTCACCTTTTCTTGTTTTGTATTGCGCACTTATTAGATTTCTTTAATACGTTTCGAGACATTGTTTTCTTGTGAGGGAACATTAAAATAGATAATTTCAGAAAGTTTGCTTGCAATAATCATGTTTTCGTCATTTGGACCATTCTCGTATAGATACGTTGTATAAAAACGCACTACTGCGTTACTGCAAAATACGTAAACGTATAACTCGATTTGAAATTACTGTGTTACGAATTTTTGGTCTATGGCAAATGATTGTGTTAAACAACAATATTAAAAATAAATCAGTAATTTGTTGCCAGAAAAATATAATACAATTTTTGCCATTTCCAACAAAAGAGATGATTAATTAGATAAAAGATGTCGGCGTTCCAAAGGGCGTTGGAAGAAGATAGGAACGCTGGTACTATATGAGTTGTTTCCCTGAAGAAACTCTGTTCCCAAGTTGGATTTTTTACATAAAAACGGATTTTATTTTTCTTTTTGATAGTGGGTAGTATCTTGCGCTTTGCGAATTCGAGTGTGCTGAAGCGCAGAAAAATCAAAATTTTTAAAATATTAATTACGCTGGTTGCTTTTAGTCCATGGACAGTGTTGAAAGGAGACAATTTAAATATATTACGTCGCGTACTATTGAGTAATTTTTGTATAGTGTTTTATATATTATATTGTTTTTGCGTGTTTTTGTTGCAAAACGTGCATATCTTGTGCATGGAGACACATCGCAGATGGCGATTAGGTTGAGGGCAAAAATGTTTTTTGACGATGATGATAAGATTTTAATTCTGGCTCTCTTGGGCTTTTAGAGCGATGTGAAATATCTATACGATCAAGGCATTTTGTTCATTTGTAAATTTTATATAATTTAAGCGAAGAGGTCGATCGTGTTTACTAGTGCGGTCGAGTTTATAAAGGATGAGTTGTCGCACTATTTGTTTGGCAAAAGCATAGGGCGGGTGGCACTATCGTTAAGCTACACCACGACACCATGATCTTAAATCCATGCAATTTCAAAATAAAATCGTAAGGTCGTCCTTTGACTTTGCTATTATTGGTGATCTGCTCCATATGGAATAAAAATGAACGTGGTTCGCTATTAACATTGCGTGCGAGAAGATGCTACATTTTGTACAACTAACGCATTTAAATGTTCCTTTATATGCCGTTTAATCGTCTTACACAACTTTTTGTCTAATTATATGTATGTACAAGAAAGGAATTTAAAATAGCTTACTTGTACATTTTGTTGTTTGCGATCGGTTTACTTGTTTATCTCTATAAATCACCATTGTTGAATATAAACGATATAAATATGATATGTTTTAAACAATTTAAGACGAATTAGTGCGTGTCCTGGGCGGTATTACGTGGTTTGCGGTGATCGTTTTCTTGAAATGCCCTTTGAACACTACCTTACGCTTTCAATCGTTAATTTAGTATATTTTTTAATTAAATATACCATTATGAACCGAAAAACGCCCCATTGGGACGAGCCAAAAGAAAAGTTTCGCTTTGGAACTGCGTTTTCCGCGGTTGTGCAGTACTTGTATGCAAGAATAACTGAAATAACCTCAATTTTATGAATTGTTGACCATTTTGTTTGTTTTGAGTCATAAATTCCTTTTCGAATTAACAATTTTGTCAAAATAAAAGAAAAGGTCCGTTGCATTAAGCTATATTATGGCATTTTTTGCAAAAATTGTTCAAAAAGTATTTTTAAAACGCAACGGGTATTGAATTTGTTAAAAAGTGGCTTTTAAAATATTAAAAGCGCCATTTTGCTTTAAAAGTACACTACTTTAATGAATTTGATGCAAATTGACATCAACACGGTTGGCTTCTGTCTACTTCGGGACTCTCGGGGTTCGTTTTATTGCCACACATTCCCCTTTTTATAAATTTAAAACTATAAAACACTGCTTCGGCGTTGATTAACCCATCTATTTAGTTTGATTTAATTTGATATTCTCCCCGAGAACGCTTTGGTAAAGACTACTTCGCCCTTGCGGAAACCTGCGTGTTGGGACCTTGCTTTCTGCTGGCTTGCTGTAATCAGGGATAGTCAAGGAAACGCCATAATTAAAAACTTTGCATGTGAATGGCGTGTCACAATCGTAGTTTTTTGACGCCCAAATAACACTATTGAGATTAGCTACTTGTTTCTGTTTCACATGAAACATTTAATTGTTTGCTGAGATTAAAAATCTATTAATGAGAATAGATCTTCATGGCGAAAGTTGATAATCAACTATTTCGATTGTCCTTTTTTGACACCTTGAGTTTGATATTTGGGGATATTTTATGTCAAAATTTGATCCAAAATAATGTTATAAAACCTGGCTAAAATAGCCGTTTTAACAGAAAAATCGCAATCAAATTCTGAAAATTTCCGACCTTTTGGACACCCATTCTGTCTGAGCGAAGCGAATTTTTGGCCATTATGTACCCTTTTTATGAAGTGATTGTAGGATATCCAGGTTGCCTTTTCGTGTTATCGTTTTCGGTTGCCCTCATCGACAAGGATTGATCCGGCCATGTGGGGATGATTATATACAATCGGCCAAGTTGCGCTCCGCGGAAACCCGATTTGTAGTTTTGTGATGCGCGCGTTCCCTTTCGATTTGTTTATTTGGGCAAGGGTTGATTTTTTAAGTTGCTCGACGCGAACTTTATATTTAATGCGCATGACGTTTTTCTTTCGCATTACAACGTAGTCTGCTGTTTATTCTGTCTTCATAGTCCTAAATCGTTGTTCGCGCGCAAAAAAATCGCATAGTGTTTGTTTCACGTGAAACTATCTATAATTTGATTGTTTTGAGGCAAAAGCGTCAATTTTCTTGCGAGTGCTGTGTTTTTTTTGTTTCACGTGAAACAAAAGCTGTGCAACATCGGTATGGGCGCAATTTTTTTTCTGTCCAAAATAATTTTTTGCATTTTCGTGTGAAGCGAAAGGGCTTTAACTGTGTCGTATTATTGTTTTAGTGCATTATAAGAGCCAAATTTTGGGCGAAAAGTACCGCGTTTATCGATTTGTTTCATGTGAAACAATTTTTTTGGCATTTTGGGGGTGAAATAACAACTCGTCGAGCCTTGAAGCGCGCATAAAATACTTATCATTTGCGGATTTGTTGTTTTTTTTATCAAATTTAATCATATTTCTGCTGTTTTTAATAAAATTAACGGCAAAACGGCGTCTTTGCGAGGCCATTTTGCGTCAATGATCTAACAAAATATTAGAGATTTTTAATAAAAATAGGGCGCATATGGGAGGTTTTTAGGTGGTGCCTAGCATTTTGTGATTAAAAAACGACGATTTTATCAGATTTTTTTAATGCGTTGTGATTTGTTTGAATGGGTTGTGCTTTTTAAGGAGATATAATTCGTTTTAATGTCGGTAGAAATGTGAAGTTAAAATACATTTCATATAAATCTTTGAAATAAATCAAAATATACTGCCGTTAAGGTGTGACAATGGATTTGTTTCACGTGAAACAAAACAAATGGATAATTTATTGTGTGTTCGGTTGTGGTATGCAAAAAGTTGCGCAATTACCGTGTTGCGTTGTTGTTCAGCGAAAGTGGTGGTGTCGATGACCATTTTTATTCATAATTTTACACTATATTGCCTTTATGAGCTGGTCGCGTCTTGCGAAGGCGACGTCTGTCCTGTTTTCGATTGCAATACGGCTCCATTTACCTGTCTTGTTGGATTTTTACCCAAATGATAAAAGAATAATCAATTCGTGTTGTGGAAAGAAAGCGATCACTCACGTCGCATGTGCGAAAAGAAATTTTTGATGGACATTGATTTCGCTAACCGAATGTGCCAAAGTCATAAAAACATATAGTGGTGTAATTAAATTTGGTTTGAATGTTCAGAATAAGAAATCGTGCGTTACCTTGTTTTCAGTATATTATATTTGATAAAAAGCGAAAAATGCGGGGTATGTAAATTTGTTTTTCTTAAATCAATATGCCCAGTTATGAATATGTGCGCCTTTTGATGAAAAATATTTGAAAAAAATGACGTTGTGGAGATTTTTATTAGTGTATTAAAGCGCCGAGTGGGAATTTTACATCGAAAATCCGATCTTCGTCATTTTTTTTCTAAATATAGTGTGAATTGCCGTTTAGCGCAAGAATAAAGAGTAAAATCGGACCTTTTAAGTGAGGCTTGGGCTCTCTGTCAAATTCATGCGCCACAATTTTATGTGACTTGCCAAATCAATACGAAACCTCAATAATGAACAACGTTCATTTATAATAATTGCAAAAATAAATGTTGTAATGTAAGACAAATTACTTGTCGTCGAACAGTGTGCTTTATGGTCAGAATTAGTGCAATGAGCGATAAATTGTTTCCGATTAACTTATTTACAAGCAAAGAGTTTTCAATATAATAAAAACTCCAAACGAAAATGTGGTCAAAAATACAAACTAACAAATAAAGGACCATTGTTGTGGAAAATGAAGAAGGCAATTGGTGAAAAACGACCACGAAATAGAATTCGTCCGCACTAGACCTTGAAGACAGCGAGAAGGAACTTTCTGAAAATACTAATTGCAAATTAGCAAAAAAGACACAACAGAATTTCATTTTAAGCTATTTTTGTCCAATTATCCATTTTTCGGGGTGTTTTTTTGCAATCTATGTGGCAACTTTTTATTAAATTCGAACATTTCAAACATAAAACCCGTATCAAATAGTGGAAAATATGATTTTTAGCAAGAGGATATTGCCACATTTTCATATTTATACAAAAACACAGGGGAAAATTTGAAATTTGAGCAACTAAACAATACACGATAGAATTGAATGTCCCAAACTTAATGAAAAGAAATGTTGTCAAAATGAGCCACATTCATTATAATACAGCATGAATATATCAAAAAAACATAAAGACTTTTGCTTGCTGATCGTGTGTGCGTCCCGAACGCAAAGGTATCAAAAATCAAAAAATTAAAGTAGCGAAATAAATAGTAAATATTATCAAATAAAAAATGAATAATATGGGGTGTCGGCAAGAGGATCTTGTCGCTTTTTCATGTTTTCCAAAAGAGGCAGGCGTGTTATAAACGAACAGAAAAACCAAATCACGATAAAAGTTGAGTGCGATAAATCAAATGAAATGAGAAAGTTGCTGAATTAGCGGACAAAATTATTGTAACACATTAGACAAAATCAAGGACTTTTGTTTGCTGATTGTGTGTGCTCTAAACACAAAGGCAACATTAAATTCGCAAATCGCCAGTAGTGAAAAAAGAAAAATTATTATCAAATAATAGTGCGACAATGTGGATTGTAGAAAAAGAACCTTGGCACTTTTTTTACGCACTTAAAGGCGCAGGGAAGGTTATAAAGTTTGAATAGATCACTGTAAATCAAGAAAAAATTTGAACGCTCCAAATTTAATGAAAAGAAATGTTGTCAAAAATGAGCTAAATTCTTTATAATACAGCACGAATATATCAAAAAAGACACAAAGGCTTTGCGTGCTAATCTTGGATGTTACAAAAGCAAAAAAAATGTTATGAAATATTAACGCATAAAGTCAAAAGGGTGAAACAGTTTTGGGTTCCATTGATTATTATAATATCAAAAAAATACAAAAGTTTGTCAGAATTTTTCATGCAAAAAAAGCAAAGTATATGTCATAAAATGCGAACAGATTAAGGCAAAATAAGAGAAATTTTGAACGCACTAAATCAAACTAAATGAGAAAATTGCTATATAGCGGACAAAATTATTATAATGCATCGCGACAAAATCGGCACAAATACAGAATCCCCTGCTGATTTAGTACCAACAGCAAACATAACAACAAACCAGAAAATTAGGCTG
>CANQJK010000024.1 GCA_947624235.1 uncultured Clostridia bacterium
CAAAACCATGTTGATTTGTAAAAACACTCAAAAACAAGGACTGCCGTAAGTGAATTTTGTCCACTTGCGACAGCCCCACCAAAGAGCTTTAGCTATGCCCGTTTACTTATCCTCCCGTGGTGGTGTATAATTGAAGTGGTTCGCCAACCGCAACAAATTAAACCACCACGGAGGAATCAAGTATGAAACTTGACACAGATAGTTTAGCACACACAAGTTGGAATTGCAAGTATCACATAGTGTTTGCGCCAAAATACAGAAGGCAAATTATCTATGGAAAGATAAAAGCAGATATAGGTAAAATGCTGAGGAAATTATGCGAATATAAAGGGGTAGAGATAATAGAGGCAGAGGCATGTAAGGATCATATACATATGCTGTTGTCAATACCACCCAAATATAGTGTATCGCAAATAGTAGGATACTTGAAAGGGAAAAGTAGCTTGTTAATATTCGAGAAGTATGCCAACATGAAATATAAATATGGCAACAGACATTTTTGGTGCAGAGGGTATTATGTAGATACTGTAGGGCGAAACAAAAAGGCGATTGAGCAGTATATACGGAATCAACTGAAAGAAGATGTAGAATATGAACAGATGTCAATCAAAGAATATATAGACCCGTTTACGGGTCAGCCGGTAAAAGAGGACAAGTAAAAGAGCCCCTTCAGGGGCAGTCTGAGGACGCATCGCGGTTGGCGGACAATTCGATGAGTTTTTAGACTCGGCACGGGGAATGCTCCAAGGGAGCAGCCCAAGCCACCAGCACGGCTGGTGGTTATGACTTGCTGTTTGAGCGGACATGGAATATACCCGACATATCAAATAGAATACGAAGGGGCAAATGTGAAATTTGAGCATGTAAATAATTATCAGTATAACGATAGTTTTATACAATATTTTTAGAAATGCTTGACAAAATATCAGTATAACGATAAGATATTACAGGAGGTGAATGGACAATGAACAAAAAAATACTTATTCTTTATCATGGCTCCAAGCACATCATATACAAGCCGACTTTACAAGGAGGAAAAGAATCAAACGACTATGGATACGGTTTCTACTGCACTGAAAGCAAGGAACTTGCCTGTGAATGGGCATGTCCCGACAATAACGACGGATATGCCAACGAGTATGAGCTTGATTTGACGGGATTGAAAATTTTGGATCTTACTAAACCGCAATACAACATACTCAATTGGATAGCGCTTTTGTTGAGATACAGGATACCGGGTGGCATGACTCCGAACGATGAGCAAGCAAGAAATTATCTCTTGGACAATTTTTCGGTGGACTTGTCGCACGTTGACATCATCAAGGGGTATCGAGCTGACGACTCGTATTTTTCGTTTGCAAGAGATTTCGTCAGAAACTCCATAACGGTTTCGCAATTATCCAAGGCAATGGAACTTGGCAAGCTTGGCGTACAAGTTGTTTTGCATTCTCAAAAGGCATTTGACCAAATAAGGTATGTTCAAAGTTATGTTGCCAACAACGAAGAATATTTTGTAAAACGCATTGCAAGGGACAGACAGGCAAAAGAAGAATATCTGCATGCCACTCGTTCAATGAGCGTAGCAAGCGACGATTTGTTTGTTATGGATATTATAAGACAAGGGGTACAAAACGATGATCCGCGCATACAACGAAATTTACGTAGATGACGCTATGCACACGCTTGCCGAAGTATTCAATTATGCAAAAGGCGGTAGACAAGTAGATATGTTGGCGGAAGATTTTGTTATGAGCGGAGTAGCGTCACAATTTGAAAGGGGCAATCCGCACTATATAAATATGCCCTCTCACGCACTTTATTTTGAAATAACCCAAAAGCCTTCCACCTCCCGAAGATGCGGTTTTGAAAAATCTCCCGAATATTGGTGCGGTTTTGTCCTTGCGTATTATCAATGGTACACGGGGCTTAAATTTGAGCAAATATTTAAACGACTACACGCGTCGGATATATTGAAAATGTATCATCCGTTACACGAAGCATCTTTGCGCAAATTTGTCGATGTGGCAAACAATATAGTACTGCAAGAGGACACCAATTTGGCGCGGATCCGCAAAACGGCGAATTTATCACAAAAAAAACTTGCGGAATATAGCAACGTGTCTTTGAGATCGATTCAATTGTATGAACAACGGAGACTGGATATCAACACCGCCGCGGCATATAAGTTGTTGCACATTTCAAAAGTTCTCGGGTGTTATATCGAAGATTTATTGGAACCGGAAAATATTGAAAATAAAAAGGAAAAACGACATGAGTGTACAAATAAATAATAATGCTACGGTAAAGCACTTATTTTTTTCATAAAAAGAGATGGGGATATACATAAAAGCAGTTAAAAGTTTATTAAAAAGGCAAGTTCTACAAACAGAGCTTGCCTTTTGTCGAAACATATTCGTCGCTTATCGACGACACTCGCCATTATGTCCGTGGTGAGTGGGACATCTTTTGAGTTGTAGCGCAAGTGTGTTTTACAACAGTTGTCTTTTGACGGTTATCTTGGCGCAAAGCGGGGTGTCGGCGCTGTTGGGACCGACGTATATCTCGTAGTCGCCACCCTCGACAAGCCAGCGATCCTCCGCCACGGAGAAGTACGCAAACGCGCTCGCGGGCAGAAAAACCGTTACTTCGGTGCTCTCGTGTGCTTTTATGGTGGTGCGGTCAAAGCCTTTCAGCTCCATGAAGGGGCGGAACACGCGGGGGTTCACTTCGCGCACATACACCTGAGATATCTCTGTGCCGTCTGTATCCGACGTGTTGGTTATCTTATAACTCACGTTTACGCCCGACCGTGTTGCAGTCACCTTGACGTCGGAGTACTCAAAGCGAGAGTAACTCAAACCGTAACCGAAGGGGAAGCGCGGTTTGGGTAGTGCGTTAGCCATGCCCAGTCGCTCCGCCGTGACGTGGTAGCGGTAGCCCACCAGCAGACCGTCGCTGTACAGGCTTACGGTGTTGTTTTTGAAACAGTGATATGCGGGATAGTCGAATTCTCCCAACGGGAAGGTCTCCGTTAGTTTGCCACTCGGGTTCACTTTGCCAGTCAGCACATCTGCCACGGCAAGGTTGCCCGCTTCGCCGACGTAGCCCGCCCACAGCACGGCGGAAACATCGTCTATCCAGTCGCTCATATCTACGGGCGCTCCGCAGTACAGTATCACAACGGTGTTGGGATTTTTGCGCGCAGTTTCCTTTATTATCTCCTCCTGCGAGCGCGGTAAACGTGCATATGCTCTGTCAAAGCCCTCGCAGTCGTGCAGTCCTGCGCAGATTATCGCAACGTCCTTGCCGTAAGCGCTTTCCGTTTGCAACAAGGGCGCTTCGGATACGCCGTACTCCCACAAATCGCGGTAGGCGATCGTGCCGTTGGGCAACGCGTCTTTAAGCGCCTGCAACAACGTTACGGGCGTTTGACTTGGCGTCACGGATGACGAACCTCCGCCGTTGATGTAGCTGTTGACAAAATTGCCTCCGAGGCTTACGTTTGCGTTCTCCCGTATGGGCAGGACTCCGTTGTTTTTTAGCAGGACGATGCCCTCTTCCTCTATCCTGCGCGCCAACTCGCGACGCTCTTCTTTGGTGGAATTTACTTTGCGCGTTTTTTTGGCTTGCGCGCATTTTTGCGTAAATTTTATCACCCTTTCCGCGTTCTCTTCTATCTGCTTTTGGGCAATATCTCCCGACGCGTACGCATTTTCCAGTTGCGCCTCGCATTTTTCCGAGTAGGGCATTATAAGATCCAGCCCCGCATTGACGGACGCCGTGGCATCTGTGACGGCACCCCAGTCGGACATTATGAGCCCGTCGCCAAAGTGAAATTTTTTGCGTAGCAAAGTAAACAGTTTTTTGTGCTGTGCCATGCGCACGCCGTTTACTACGTTGTAGGAGCACATCACTGCCCAAGGACGTGCCTCGCAGGCGATTTCAAATGCTTTCAGATATATTTCGCGCAACGTTCTTTCGTCCACTTCGGCGCTGAGCCACATGCGACTGTTTTCGGAGTTGTTGCAACAGTAGTGTTTGAGGGTGGCGCCTACGCCGTTGTCCTGCAAACCTCTCACATACTCTCTGCCCAAAATGCCCGTCAGCAACGGATCTTCCGACATGTACTCGAAGTTTCTTCCGCAATGGGGATCGCGTTTGATGTTCAGTCCCGGTGCAAGCAACACGTCCACGTCCTTTTCCGTGGCGTCATCCGCCAGCGCACAGCCCAAGCGGTAAGCCAATTCGCTGTCCCAACTTTGACTTGCAATCTGCATGGAGGGGTATGCCACCGACGGTTGATCGACGTATTGTCCGTCCACAAGTGCGGGCGTGCGCAAGCCGAGAGGTCCGTCCGAAACGGTGGCGCAGTACAACAAGTTGTCAAAGTCCTCTGTGTGCCAGCAGTCCTTGCCCATAAGTAGTTTCAGTTTTTGTGTAGGTGTAAGATCCTTTGTCATTGTTCTTTCCTCTTTTATTTCAAACCCCGTTTTTTCGGGGCGGTGTTTTGTCAATAATATTGAACGACCTCTACGGGTATCTTTATTTTTTGCTCCGTTGCCACATGGTCGTACATCTGCAACATAGAGTAGGCGGCTATTGCGCCCCAATGCTTGCGTTCCGCCTTGGCAGTGATGTAGCGAAAATTGCTTAACGGTTTAAGCCCGTCAAAGCCCGCAAGCAACACTTTGCCGTCCAACTCGTTTCGGGCAAGCTCGTCGTGGATGCCCATTGCCGTTTCGTCGTTGGCGCAGATTATCGCGTCGGGCAGGGTGGTCTTTTCCAACAAAAAGCGACAAACGCTCACTCCGCCCTCGTAGGTGAAGTCGCTTTGCAACACAAGGGTGTTTTTGCTTTGCAGACGGCTGTCCGCAAGCGCCTGACAAAATCCGTCGTAGCGGTCCTTGCTCTCCACCGAGGTGTTTGGTCCGCCCACAAAGGTAAAGCTCTTTGCGCCATTGCCTATCACCGCCATGGTCACGTCGTAACCGCCCTTAAAGTTGTCCAACGTTACGCTCACCGCACCGTCTATCGTAACGTCTCTGTCCATCATCACCACGGGTATGCGACGTTGCGTGATCTCCCTGATAGTGGCGGTGGAAACTCCGCTGTTTAGCACAAACAGCCCGTCCATCCATTTGAGGTTGGAGATGTTTTCGCCAACGTAGATGACCAACTCGCAGTTGCTTACGTTAAGTACGCTTTTTAACGTGCTTACTATCTCGGGATATATGATACCGCTTATAGTGTGCAGACAAAGCACCAGTTGGCGTTGATACCCGTGGACATGCTTGCGTCCGCTTTTGCCCGAGTAACCCAACTCCTGCGCGGCCTGCATCACCCTGTTTTTTGTTTCCTCAGGTATGCGAGGATCGTTGTTCAGCGCATAGCTCACGGTGGATACCGCCACATTGGCTCTTTGCGCCACATCTTTTAGTGTAACCATTTGCTTACCTCTTTGTCAATACCGTAAAAGCGTTTTTTTGCAGAACGCGCAAACAATTTGTATGGCTTTTACGGCTTTGTGACACCATTGTATCACATCTGCGCGACGATTGTCAATATTTCAATTGATTGTACAATTTTTCAATGAAAATTCAACAAATTAAACTGTCAAACCGTCTTGACAGACGATTTCAGTATGGTAAACTTAAAATGTATATATAAAAAAAGTCGAAAACTGCCTTGCGGTAGTGAAATTATTGAAAATATTGAAACGGAAACAAATATATGTTAGATAACAAATACGGATATTTTACTGATGACGGAAAAGAGTTTGTGATAACAAACCCATATACGCCTCGCCCCTGGATCAATGTGATAAGCAACGGAGACTATTCTGTGATAGTGTCTCAAACGGGCGGTGGTTTTTCCTTCCGCGGTAATGCCGAGCAAAATCGCATCACGCGCTTGTACCAGGATATCGTAAAGGACAATTGGGGCAAGTACTTCTATATAAGAGACAAAAAAAGCGGACGTTTTTGGAGCGCGACGCTCAATCCCGTCAAAAAGGGTTGCGACGTCTACACGGTGCGTCACGGCTTGGGATACTCGGTGTTCGAGCGCGAATCGGAGGGCATCGCAAGCAAATTGACGGTGTTCGTCGCTCGCGACAGCTCTATGGAGTATGCTCTGCTCACCCTTGACAACAACACAAACGAAACGCGTTCGTTGGATGTTACGGGCTATTTCGAATGGGCGTTGGGCATGGCATACGACACTCACAGAGAGTTTCAACGCCTGTTTTACGACCTCAGATACGACGAAACGCTACATGCAATAGTGGTAAACAAGTGTTTGTGGGGCTTCCCCGACAGCAAGGGACGCTACAACAACGACGACTACCCCTACACGGCGTTTTTCGCCTGTTCGCAACTGCCGTCCTCCTTCGATACCGACAAGGAGAGCTTTTTGGGAATGTATCGCGACGAGGCGTCTCCGCTTGCTATGGAGCAACCGAACCTTGCATGCACGCAGGGCAGATACGGCGATCCCGTTGCGGCATTGCGCGCAGACGTTGAATTGGCTCCTCACGGTAGCAAAACGCTGTGCTTTGCGATAGGTCTTGCCCGCAAGGAGACGGAGGACTATCGCGCTTTGGCTTCGGCTACAAGCGTGTCCGTTGCCCAAGAGGAATTGAAACGCGTTCAACGCTTTTGGACGGAGTTGTGCGACAAGGAACATGTAAACACTCCCGACGCGGCGTTTGACGTGATGACCAACTATTGGTGCAAGTATCAGGCGTTGTCCTGTCGCATGTGGGCAAAGGCGGCGTACTATCAGATAAGCGGAGGCATAGGCTATCGCGATCAGTTGCAGGACAGCCTCATCGCGTTGGAAACGGATCCGAGCCTTACCGAAAAGCAAATTTTATTGCACGCTACCAAGCAGTTTGCCAAGGGCGATGTGTTGCATTGGTGGTTGACCTACAACGGCGCAGGACCGCGCACAACTTGCTCGGACGACTTTTTGTGGTTGCCCTTTGTCACCTTGTTTTATATGGAAGAGGTTGGCAACCGAGACATCCTCGACAAACAGGTAACTTGGTTGGATGGCGGTAGTGCGGATATCTACGAGCATTGCAAGGCCGCAATAAACCACAGTTTCGAAATGTTCGGCGAGAGGGGCATCCCCCTCATGGGCGCTCACGACTGGAACGACGGTCTTTCTGCCGTCGGACACGGCATGAAGGGCGAAAGCTTTTGGGTGGCGGAGTTTTTGTACTACATCATCACGCGCTTTGCTCCCGTCGCTGACCAACGCGGAGACGCTCAATTTGCAAATCTGCTACGCAATAAGGCGCAACAGTTAAAGACGGATTTCAACAAGTACGGCTGGGACGGCGAGTGGTTTTTGCAAGCCACCAACGACTACGGCAAAAAGTTGGGTAGCAAAGATTGCGACGAGGGCAAGATATTTCTCAATCCCCAGTTGTGGGCGGTAATCAGCGACATCACCACAGAAGAGCGCAAGCAAAGCGCAATGGAGGCGGTAAAGAAGTATCTATTGAAGGACTTCGGCACGTTGCTCCTTTCTCCCGAGTACTGTTCTCCCGATAGCGAGATCGGCTACATCACGCGCTATGCCCCCGGCTTGCGCGAAAACGGCGGTGTGTACACCCATGCCGCCACTTGGGCTGTGTGGGCGTCGGCGCTTATGGGCGATGCCGAAACGGCGTACAAGGCGTACAAGAGACTTTGCCCTCCCAACAGAGGCAAGGATATAGATAACTTCCGCTCCGAGCCGTACGTTTTGCCCGGCAACAGCGACGGCCCCATATCTCCCTACTTCGGCAAAGGCGGTTGGAGTTGGTATTCGGGTTCGGCGCAATGGTTGCACAACGTTGCCGTCAGGTGGATATTGGGCGTTCGCGCCACATACGACGGGTTGACGGTCACGCCCTGCATCCCCGCAAGTTGGCAGGGTTACAGCTACAAGAGGCGCTTCCGCAATTCCGTTTACGACATCACGGTAAAGCGCACGGGACGCAATCGCATGACGGTGGACGGCAAAATTGCAGAGTTCGGCAAACCATTGCCAAATATCGAGGGCGAGCACAAAGTAGAAGTAGAAATAGAGTAATATACGCAAAATAACAATAAAAAACAGGAGGACTACATGAAAAAGTTAGCTATTGTATTGGCGCTTGTGTTGTTGCTTATCGCTACGGTAACCGTTGTTTCCGCATGTAGCGAAAAGTACGACCTTGTTTACGCCAACTGGAACTTCGGAACCGACTCCGATCCATCGGTCGAGCGCAAAATGATCAAGGCCTTCGAAGAGCAAAACGACGTAAAGATCAAAATGATAAACTACGGACAAGGTCAGGACTACCCCAACGGTTTGCTGGGCGCTCTTCAACGTCATGACATGCCCGATGTGTTCATGGTGAACAACATGTCCTTTGTGCTAAACTATCAGTTGGCGAGAGACGTTTCCGACTTTGTTGCGACGGACGAGGATTGGGAGAAAATACCCGAAACGGTAGAGCAGGGCGCCCACTTCAAGAGTGGCATTTATGCAATCCCCTTTGCTCTGCACATGAAGGGCTACTTTATAAACGAAGACTTGATCGAGGACAGTAACCTTGACAACGTTTTTCCTCAAAATAAAAGAAACGACGGCATCACCTACGATCAATTCAAGACGTTGGTAAACGGTTTGTCCTCAAACCCCGGTAGCGTCGGTCTTACTTCGGAAAGCTCCATTTACGAGTGGTATCCCGCTTCCGCAAACAAACAGTACGGTTATTTCGGTTGGAACGACGCGGAAGAACAATACCATATCAACACCCCTGAGTTTGCCAGAGGTATTTCGGAAACAAAGGCATTCTACAATAATCACTCCTCTTTCGGCTCTCTCTCCGAAGCCAAAAAAGCCAAAGATTTCGTCGGTATCGACAGCGATGTCGCGGCATGGGATAACGGAAAGGTCGGTCTGCGTTGGGGTTACACCTACGAGGTGCCCAACATGATGGACAACGACGATTTCAGCATTCGCTTTGTGGGTATCCCCTCCATGGAGGGCGAGAACGCCCGCAATCAAGGATATTCCTGCCTTGTTCCCGACTATCTTGCCATTTACAAGGACAGCCCCAATGCCGAGTTGGCATACAAGTTTGCCAAGTGGATGAGTTTCGATCCCAAAGGAATTGCCGAACGCATAAAGCTTGCGGAAACGGACGGCGAAACGCCTAACACTCTGCCCATGACTACGGACATGGACATTTTGTACGACTTTGAAGCAGTATTCCCCGTAAAGGGAGTTGTGCCCTTCTACGAGAGGTTGTCGGATAGTATTTTCGAACCCACCAAGGTCGTCCCCGGCTACGATTCGTCTCGTTACACTTCCAGCACAGGTTTGTCCGTGACGGGAGCAGACGGCGTTAAGAAGGACGACGCCAAGATCGGCGAATATCTTGACGCATGCTTCTCGGGCGACGGTGTATTTGCAGAGCATGCCGCCGACATTGAAAAACTTGCCAATCAAGCATACGAAAAGGATCTGGGCGATTACGAGGACAGATATCAATAAAATTTTACGATAGGGCCACAACAGGCCCTATCGGGCACCTTTGAAACCTTTCGATCAACACAAAAAAATTGCAAAAAAATAAGGAAAAAGCTATGAAAAAAACATCGATCGTACTACTCGCCATTGTTTTGGCAATTGCGGCAACTCTGTTGATTGGCTGCAAGGGTGTGGTTTACGATTTTTCCGCCGCCGAGAATTTTTCCGAAGTGGCGCAATCTTCTTCCGACGGGGTTAACGTCCTTGCACAACTCGACGCGACAGACGGGTTGAGGGAGGACGACGCGCAGTTTGACGTCGCCTTGCAAAGCTATGCGACAGAGCAGAGCTTGGACGCGACCAACCTGCAAAACACCGTGCACGGTGGAGGATCAAACATAGTGCTGCTCGGCGAGGGCAATTACGTTGAATATACGGTAGAGCTTACCGCCGACGACTTGTTGGCGGTGTACGCCGACTGGTATGTTCTGCACAACGGGCTTTCAGATAGCGAGGTGGAGATATTCATCAACGGAGAGGAAACCCCTGCCTCGCAACGATCCAGCATGAAGGCGCTGTGGACCAACAAAACGGAAGAATTCAGTAAGGACAAGCTCGGCAACGAGATCGTCCCCTCTCAGCAAAAGTTGGAGCAGTGGAGAGAAGATCAGCCGTTGTACGAATACGATTCGCTAACGGCAATTGCTCCCGTCTACTCCTTCCACGCGGGGAAAAACACCGTCAGGTTGGTTTCCATCACTGCCGGTCAGGTGGTCGTAGGCAACGTTCGGTTGCGTTCCGAAAGATTGCCCGACGCCTACAACGACTACGCCAAAACGCACGACAACACAGCAGGTGCAGACACAATCACAGTGGAGGCAGAGCACAATTACAGAAAAAACAACACTTCCATTGTGCCCACCTACGCCGCCGATGTCAACGTGACGCCTTATGAAACGTACGTTTCGCCCCTCAACACCATGTCGGGGATGAGTTCTCCCATTCAGGAGATCGCCTACGAAATAAATGTTGCAAAAACGGGCGTGTACAACATTGCTTTCAATTTCAGCAACGAAAATTCCAACCGCGTCACCTTTGCCAAAATATCCGTGGACGGCAAGGCGCCCTTCCGCGAGTTGTTGCGTTATCCGTTTGTCAATGGGGACGGTTTCCGCGAGGAAACGTTGCACAGTCAAACGGACGGCAAACCCTACGGCATCTACCTTACGCAAGGCAAGCATTTGCTCTCCGTTAAGGTGGACGGAAGCATGACGGCAAGCCACCTCGAAGAGCTTTCTCAGTCCATTGACGAACTGAACCAGATCTACCTGCAACTCAAAATGATCGCAGGTACCATTCAGGACAAAAACAGAGAGTGGGATCCCGACGTCGATTATCCCGGAGTGGTGGATAGCCTCAAAAACATCCGCGACCAATTGGTGACGCTCAGCAAAGTGTTGCGCGACATCAACGGTTCCGAGCAAGTCAACTATCAGGCGATAATCTACTTTGAAGCGGCGGTAAACGCCATCGACGGTTTGTTGGAAAAGCCTCAACAGATAGCCAACAACTATGCGCAGTTGTCCGAAGGCAGCGGTTCGATAGTGCAAACCCTCGCCAATGCTCGCACGGATATAGAGAGCACGTCGCTCAACCTCGACAAGATAGTTATCTATCCCGACGGTGGCGAAACGGGCATAAAACACCGTGGCGGTTTCTTCGGCTTTTGGGAGGGCGTCAAAAAGTTCTTCCGCAGTTTCGTTACCGACTACTCCGTCACCAGTAACGACAAGGACACCATAGAAGTGTGGGTAGCGCGCAGTCGTCAGTACGTTGACCTTATGCAACAACTGTTTGAGGCAAGCGACTTGAAGGACACGTTGGGCTACAATGTCCGCTTCTCCATACTTGCCGACGAAGGACGGTTGATACTGTCGAACGCCGCCAACATCGCGCCGAATGCGGTAATGGGCATTTCCAACTGGCTACCCTACGAAATGGGTATTCGCGATCTGACCGTGGATCTTACGCAATTTGAAGATTACGGCGAGGTGTTGCAACGTTTCAGCAGCGGTGCAATGATATCCCTTATCGCCGACGGGAAGGGCTTGGCTCTGCCCGAGACGCAGGACTTCTATGTAATGTACTATCGCAAGGACGTGCTTGCAAGTCTCGGCTACACCGAGGACAGACTTCCGCAAACGTGGGATGACGTCATCAGCATGTTGCCCGAGCTTCAACGCAGAGGTTTGAACTTCTACATTCCGTTGAGCAGTAGCACGGCAAGCAAATCCATAATGACCACTGCGCCCTTTATCTATCAATATGGCGGAAACCTGTTCAGTGACGACGCCACCCGCACCACGATAGCGGACAGCGAAAGCCTCGACGCCATCAAGTTGATGACGGAACTGTACACGCTGTACGGTCTGCCACAACAGATAAGCAACTTCTTCGATAACTTCCGCAACGGCAGTCTGCCGATAGGCATTTCCACCTTCGACACCTACATCCGCCTCAACATGGCGGCGCCTGAAATAGCGGGCAAGTGGGGAGTTGCGCTCTCGCCCGGAGTGGAAAACGAAGAGGGAGTGATAGAGCGTTGGCAAACGGGTAGCGCTACATCTATGGCTCTGTTCAAGAGCGGTAGCGACGACAAGGACAAAGCAGGTTGGGAAGTGCTCAAATGGTGGTCGAGCGAAAACATCCAAACGGAATTTATGAACCGCTTGACAATGCTATACGGCAAGGCGTACATCTGGAACAGCGCAAACATCAAAGCATTCAACAACTCCGTTGCTTTTAGTAGCGCCGACAAAAAGGTGATACTGGAACAATGGGAGTGGATGAGAGAAATTCCCAAAGTGCCCGGTTGGTACATGCTCGAACGTGAGTTGAGCAACGCTTGGAACAACATCGTCATCAACGGACAGAACACCCGTTCCGCCGTGGAGGACGCAGTGACCAAGATAGACAAGGAACTAATGCGCAAGTTAGAGGAATTCGGCTATGTGGAGGACGGCAAGGTCGTCAAACAATACAAGCTGACCACTCTTGAAGATATTGAAGCGTACAAGCGCGGCAATAACAATTGATTTGAGGAGATTTCAAATGGAAGAAGCTACGATCAAAAAGAAAAAAGCCACGCGTCTACCTGCTCGAAAGGATTTGAAAAGTGGCACCAAGATAGGTGGCAAAAGAAGCGGATTTACAACGGCGTTGCTTATTGCGCCCTACATTCTCTCCTTTGTCGTCTTCATAGTGTTGCCCGTTGTTATCGCAATAGGATTGTCCTTTACCGACTTCAACAGTATCAGCTCGCCACACTTTGTGGGATTTACCAACTACATTCGGTTGCTCACGGCAGATGAAGAATTTATGCAGAAGGTACTGCCCAACACGATAAAGTTTGCGCTTATCGCAGGGCCTACGGGCTATTTGCTCTCCTTCCTGCTGGCGTGGATGCTTGCGCAAATACCCAAACTTCCCCGCACAATATTGGCATTGCTCATTTATTCGCCGTCGCTTACCGCGGGCGTTGCTATGCAGGTGGTGTGGACGACCATTTTTTCGGGCGATCCAAACGGCTATTTGAACGCGATATTGCTCAAATGGGGTGTGATCTCCGAAGCGGTGCAGTGGTTGCAGAGCGAGGACTACCTGATGACCATCATGATCATCGTTACCGTTTGGTCCTCTATGGGCGTAGGATTCTTGGCAATGCTTTCGGGCATACTCAACATCGATCCCGAGTTGTACGAAGCGGCGTATATGGATGGCATGAAAAACCGCGCGCAGGAAATTTGGTACGTCACGTTGCCTTCGATGAAACCGCAACTGTTGTTCGGCGCAGTCATGGCAGTCGTCAACACTTTCCAGGCAGGTGCGATAGGCGTGCAGTTGTCAGGTTCCAACCCGACGCCCAACTATGCAGGTCAGTTGATGGTAAACCACATAGAGGACTACGGCTACATCCGCTACGAAATGGGTTATGCCGCGGCCATCAGCGTGGTGTTGCTGTTGCTGATATACCTGCTATCCAAGATCATACGAAAGATCTTGACAGAAAAGGACTGATAAAGGAGGTACAAAATGGCATCATTTCAAGGAAAAAAGATAAACCCCAAGCATTTCCATATCAGTCAGCTCAAATTCTACATCATCTTGTTGCCCTTTGCGGTGTTTATGGTGTTGCCCATCATTTACATCTTTACAACGGCATTCAAGCCCGCGGATGAACTGTTCAAATTCCCGCCCAGTTTCTTTGTAAAAAATCCCACTTTCGATAACTACAAAGCGCTGTTCGAACTTATGGCAGGTTCGTCCGTGCCCGCGGCGAGATATCTGTTCAACTCCATTATCGTCACGGTGCTCACGGTGGTGATCAGCATATTCCTTGCCGTTTCGGCAGGCTATGTGCTCTCCAAAAAGAACTTCAAAGGCAGAAACGTCCTGTTTGAAATAAACACGTTGGCATTGATGTTCGTGCCTATCGCAGTGTCGATACCGCGCTTCATCATCATCGTCAACCTCGGCTTGGTGGACAGATTTATCGCCAACATCCTGCCGATAATAGCAATGCCGATAGGCGTGTTCCTGCTCAAACAGTTTGTGGACCAGATCCCCGATCCCTTGATAGAGGCGGCCAAAATGGACGGCGCGGGAGAGTGGACGATCCTGTTCAAAGTGATCATTCCCATGGTACGGCCGGCTCTTGCGACGGTGGCAATACTGTCCTTCCAGTCGGCATGGGGCAATGTGGAGGCTTCCACGTTGTATCTCAACAACGAAAGTCTCAAAACCTTCGCCTACTACATCACTACCTTCTCATCGGGCGGTTCGTCCACGGTGACGCAAGGTATAACGGCGGCAAGCGCGCTGATAATGTTCCTGCCCAACCTCATCATATTCATTTGCATGCAGAGCAAGGTCATGGACACAATGGCGCACTCGGGTATCAAGTAAAAAACAAAAGGCAAATTTACGATAAAGAATTACGGAGGTTTCTTTGTGAAACGTTGGTATATAGTAATTGCGATCCTTGTGTTAGCGACGGTCACTGTGTTCGCCATGCCCTCGATCGCCTTTGCCGTTCCCTATTCCACTGAGACCGTTGGACCGGAGGGCAGTATCGTGCCCACGCAGACAGCCTACACGCCCACAGGCAAGACGCTCTTGCCGGGTACGGTAGAGGACACCGTGCCCGAAATGGACATGGCGGTGGACGAGGACAACGACAGCATCTACATTGCCGATCCTATCACGCAATGCGTGCAGGTGCTCGATCTTGCAGGCAAGGAAAAGATACTTGTCGGCACAGGCTCGTCTGTGATAGGCAGTGGCACGCTTTCCAAACCGACGGGCGTTGCGATAAGCGACGAATGGTTGTACGTTGCGGATGAGGCAAATCAAAAGATTTATGTCTTTGACAAAACAACGGGCGTACTGCGTGGCGAGGTCGGTCGTCCCGACAATCCTCTTGTCGGCGCGGACACTCCCTTTGTACCGCAAAAACTCAAAGTGGACAACCGCGGAAACATCTACCTCGTCAGCGAGGGGTGCGTTTCAGGTCTTATGCAACTTAACTTGCAGAAACAAGAGGACGGTACGCTAAAAAGCGAGTTTGTCGGCTATGTAGGCGCAAACGAAACGGAATCTACATTCCAATCCTTCTTTCAAAACCTGTTCTTCTCCAAGGAGCAAAAGGAGTTGTTCCTTTCCGCACCGCGTACGCCCACTAACGTTGCGATAAGTAGCAGAGGACTGATCTACACGGTGACGAACAACGCCTTCCAGAACACGGTCAAAAAACTCAACACGTTGGGCAACGCCATCATGTCGCCAGCGGTCAACTACTCCAACACCGAGGCGATAAGCATCGACGATGACGAGAACATCTACTCGGTTACGTCGGACGGGCACATCGCCGTGTTCGACAGCTACGGCGACTTATTGTTCTGCTTCGGCGGAGAGGACATCGACGAGCGCTTGGGCAGTTTGGTCTCTCCCAAGGCGATAAGCGTGCTAAAAGACGGCAGTCTGATAGTGTTGGACTCCAAGTACAACATGATCGTGCGCTACGAACGCACCGACTTTGCCGAAAAGGTGTTTGAGGCAGTGCGCTACTACAAGGACGGGCTGTATCTTGAAGGCGAGGGACTTTGGAAGAATATCCTGCAACTGAACAGCAGTTTCATCGTATCCTACAAAGCGCTTGCCCGTGCCAGCATGAAAAGAGGCGACTACCAAACGGCGTTGAGGCAGTTTAAGCTTGCCGAGGACAAAGAGGGCTACTCCGAGGCGTATTGGGAGATCCGCAACGACTGGTTGCAAAACAACATCGCCTGGATCGTTTCGTTGATACTGGTGATAATAGTGCTTGTCGTGGTGTGGAAGATACTGGACAAAAAGAAGCCCAAAGTACTTGCACCTATCAAGAAGGGCGCAAGCAAGATCAAAAGCAACAAGATAGTGCGCGAATTGCTGTACACGGGTACATACTTCAAGTCCACTCCCGACGCAGTGTACCAAACAAAGTACCACAGCGCCACAGGCATTTGGTCGGCGATAATACTGTATGTTTGGTTTGTAGTGTTGCAACTGCTCAGCGTCATTGTTACGGGATATCTGTTCAACAACAACAGCGTGTACAACAGCAATGCGTTGCGCATAGTGCTCACGTCTACGGCGGTTTTGTTGGGCTTGGTGCTGTGCAACTACTTTGTAAGCACGGTGTCGGACGGCGAAGGCAAGTTGAAGTACTGCTTCATCTCCTTTATATACGCGCTTGCTCCCTATCTGTTGTTGGCATTGCCCATGTTCGTCATAAGCAGGTTCTTGACCTACAACGAGCAAATAATCTACGACGTCATGATGGTCGTTATCTACGGTTGGAGCGCGGTTTGTGTGTTCCGTGCGATAATGGAACTACATGACTACACCTTCTGGCAAGCAATCAAGAATGTACTTCTCACGGTGTTTGCCTTCGCAATGGCGATTCTCTTCATCATTGTGTTGCGCATGTTGGTAACCCAATTCTTCGGTTACTTTGCGTCATTGTTCAGGGAGATGTTCACTCATGCGTAAAAAACTGTTATTCATTTTGTTGGCAGTGTTGGTCGTCTGCTCCACGGTGGGCATAGCCATTGCCATAGAGGGCGAACCCTCTACGCTTGCGGACGAGGGTAGCGGGGCAGAAGGCTTTTACACATGCACCGTTGGGGACTACGAACTTACCGTCAACAAAACAAATCTCAATCTTTCTGTCAAAAAGGGCGAACTTGAATGGACAAGCGGTAAGTTGGATCCCGCAGACGGCGAGACCAACGTCAAAAACATCGAGGACGGTCTCTATGTGAGGTATCGTTCCTTCCGCAGAGGCAATTCCACTCCCTACGATCGTCCTATCACGCGTATCACCGATCAACCTATCAAGGAACGCGAGTTTACCGAAAGGGACAACGGCTTTGACGCCACCATCCGTCTGACGGACATAGGCATCTCCTTCAAGGTGGAGGTGCGTTTGGAAGGGGACAAATTGAGCGTCACGGTGCCCGATTCGTCGATAAAGGAATCTTCTACTTATAAACTGGAACAAATTGCCCTTTATCCCTATTTTGACAGCAGTTATCAAACCGTCAACGGCGGAAAGATATTCATTCCCGACGGTAGCGGAGCGCTTATCGACCTCAGCACGCAGGGCAACGCTCAAAAAGAGTACTCTCAGCGCGTTTACGGCAACGATATCGGTATCACGGCTCCCACGTCGCGCGCCAACGAGCCTCATCGCATCACCATGCCGATAGTCGCCACAATGTACAGCGATCACAGCACGATGATGGTGGCGTCTGACGGCGCGGAGTACGCCAACATCACCGCAGGTACAAGCGGAATAGGGCGTATCCCCTACAACCGCACGGGTTTCCGCTTTATCTATCGTCAGGAATACGAGCGTTTCCTCGATTCCAACACTCACACCAACGATTTTCAGGATGAGCGCAACCACTTTGACGCTTGCGTAGATTTCAACCTGATAAGCGAGTCCGACGTCAACATTGCCGACGTTGCCACGCTCTATCGCGACAACTATCTCGACCTTGACAAAAAGGATATCGACAACGTGGGCATGCGTTTGCAATTCTTGATGGCAGACAACAAGCCCAGCATGTTCGGACGCGAGACCGTCCGCATGACGGATCCTGATTTCGTGCTTCAAACGGCAGAAAGCGTCTCCTACTACTGCAAGGGACTCACCGTGGCAGTCACGGGCTACCAAAGCGGTGGTTTGGGAGGTTCCAAGCCGTCTGTGTTCCCCATGGCAAACAAGGCGGGTTACCGCAATTTGGGCGCCAGACTTGCCATGTTGGACGTACCCTTCAACTTTACGGTGGACTACGTTCGCGCCTACGACAGGGCAGGCGTTTCCAACTCCAATTTGGTGCAGAACATTTCGGAACAGTTTGTCGTGCTTAACGACACTCGCGCAGGCTCCACAGCCACGTTCAGTTTGTTAAAGCCCTCCTATACGGCAAAGCTTTTGCAAAAGGATGTTTCCCGCTTGGGCAACTACAATGCAGGTATAGAGGCGACCAATCTCGGCGGACTGCTGTTCGGTGGTTACAAAACGGAAGTGTTCACCCGCACAGATCTCATCAAGCAAACGGTAGATCTTGTCAAAAAAGCTGATGTGGGCATTTCGCTGTCCAACCCCAACAGTTACATGTTCGGCGTTATGGACAGCTACGTCGATACACCCATTGAGTACTCCGCCTACCTTATCGAGACGGAAAGCGTGCCCTTCCTGCAAATGGTGCTGGGCGGTTATGTGCCCATGTACTCCGAGGCTCTCAACTTGGACTACACAGGCAAGGACCTTACGTTGCGCCTCATCGACAGCAACGTGTACCCCTCCTTCATCCTCACCAAAGAGGACGCTATCGAGCTTTACGGCACCGATAGTCAAAGCATATTCACCTCCTCCTACGACGTGTGGAGCTACACCGTGCGTCAGACGTACGAGGACGTGAACGCCGTGTTGCAAAACGTGGTGGGCGAGCAGATAACTCACAGAGAAAAAGTCAGCGGACAAGAGGTGTACATCAACACCTACTCCAACGGCTTCAAAACAGTAGTAAACTATTCCTCACAACCCTACATCTACAACGGTGTGACGGTGGAAGCGCAATCTGCCGTAGCGGTGCAATGACCGACAAAAACCAAAAACATTACTAAACGGCTATGAAAAACAACAAAAAAACCAAAGTTCAATATTCGCGTTCAGATATATTGTCGGGATACGGTTTTTGCGCCCTGTGGCTTGTGGGCTTCATGGTGTTCACGCTCTACCCGATAATACAAACTCTGATTTTCAGTTTCAGCAATGTTACCGTAGATTCCGGCAGTTTCCAAACGCAGGGCGTGGGCTTCGGCAACTTTATCTATGCGCTCTCCAAGGATACGGATTTTATCAACGGCATCAAGGACTACGTCATCAAACTGGTGCTGTATGTGCCCGTCATCACGGTAATATCGTTGATACTTGCAATGTTGCTCAACAGCAAACTCAAAGGCACTGGATTTTTCCGCACGGTATTCTTTTTGCCCGTCATCATCACAAGCGGTCCCGTCATCGGCATCTTTATCGAGCAGGGCGTCGCGTCCTTCCCGGGAATAGAGCAACTTATCAATTTTGAGTCGCTTGCAGGCACGGTTCCGCAGTTCCTGTTGGATGCGTTGCAGTTCCTCACAAGCGAGTTCATTATGATACTGTGGTTCAGCGGTATTCAGATACTGGTGTTTATGACAGGTCTGCAAAAGATGGACAAAAACATGTACGAGGCGGCCCAGATCGACGGCGCCTCCAAGTGGGAAATGTTCTGGAAACTCACCTTGCCCGCGCTCAACCCGACGATAGTATTAAACGTGGTGTTCACGGTGGTAATGCAGTCGGTGTTCTCGCTCAACCCGATAGTGGTGCGCATAACAAGCGCCTACACTGAGCAAGGCGCCACGGGCGGTTTCGGATATTCGTCGGCAATGGCATGGATCTACTTCATAGTGATGCTTGCACTGCTTGGATTATCCGTGCTGATCTTCAAAAAACACGAAAGGAGGGTGAAGAGATAATGTTAAATTTGCTCTCAGCTTCTTATCAAGTTAAAATGGGTTTCTTCATTGCTCTGTTGGTTCTCATTTGCCTGCAATTTGTAGCGATGGCTTGCGTTATGATTTTTGCAAACAAGTTGCGCAAATTCCGCAAGAACAGGAAAGCGAAGAAAAAGCAAAATGTAGCCACGGTTGCAGACGAAACCCCCGCAGATGTCGCCGATACGACAGCGGAAGAGGTTCTCACGGAAAAGACCGAGACCGTCACCACGGCAGAGGACGCCCCGACCGAGGACGTCAAGCCCGAAGCCGAATACGAAAAAGAGAGTTTCGGCGAGCGTTTCAAGGATTTCTTTGCGACGTTGGGTGGCAAAATTCGCAAGTATTTTGTCGATTTAGGTCATCGCATCCGCACATTTTGGGTAAATGCTTGGCACAAAACCGTCAGATTTTTCAAAAACGTAGGCGTATTCTTCAAAATGCTGTGGACGCTGTGCGTAGAGGCAAAGCTCAAAATGGACCAAAAGCGTGCCCGTCGTCGTGCTCAAAAGGCGGTAGAAAATTCCGAAGAGATATTGCCTGCCGAGCAAACTCAACTTGACGAGGCAAGCGTAACTGATAACGCCGAGCCTGTAACGGACGAGACCGCCGAAGAACAACCCGTTTTTGCCGATTCCGACGAGGACGCCCAAGCAGAAGTGGACGAAGTCACTCTGATGAGAAGTCGTTTTGCGCATTTCTTCCGCCGTCGCACCAAGGACGAGTGGAAAACGGCGCTTCTCGGCAACAACGAAAAGAAGGGCGCCCTTCAGCTCATCGTTTGCTACACGTTGCTCATTTTGTTCGGCTTTGTGTACATCTACCCCATGTTGTACATGCTTGCCTACTCGTTGATGGGCGAAAGCGACGTCATCAACCCGTTGGTGACATATTGGCCCACCGAGTGGAAATGGAGCAATTACAGCGAAGCGGCACAGGCAGTAAGCTTTTTCAAAACGCTTGGTCGCACGGTGTACATTTCGGTGTTGCCCGCGTTGTTCCAGACGGTGGCATGTTGCCTTACAGCCTACGGTCTTGCGCGTTTCCGCTTCCCGGGCAAAAAAGTGTTGTTCGGTTTGATAATACTCACCTTTATCATTCCTCCGCAACTGACGATGTTCCCCCAATTGGTCATCTTTACCAACCTGCATTTCTCGGGCAACGTGCTCAGCTTCATGGTGCCTGCGGCATTGGGACAAGGTATCAAATCGGCGGTATTCATACTGATATTCTACCAGTTCTTCCGCGGTATCCCCGATTCCGTCGTGGAAGCCGCCAAGATCGACGGTGCAAATTCCTTCCAGATATTCACCCGCATAGGACTGCCCGCCGCGGTGCCTGCAATACTGCTCAGCTTTTTGCTTTCGGTAGTGTGGTACTACAATGAGACGGTGCTCACGCAGGTTTACATCGGACAACCCGATTACACCCTGCCCTTGCAACTGCAACGTTTCAGAGAGGCATTCAACAACGCCTTCGGCGGTGGCGGTGCCGACTCCACAACGGGCAAATCCGTCAACGACGCCATTTACATGGCAGGCACATTGCTCAACGTGCTACCGTTGATAATTATGTTCTTCTTCACTCAAAAGTACTTTGTTGACGGTATCGACAAGGCAGGTATCACGGGCGAATAAGAGAGGCTACATGAAAAAACATCTCAAACTGATTTGCATTATATTGCTTGTCGTATTGACGCTTGGGTGCTTTGTCGCCTGTGGCGAGCCATCCAAGGAGCAACTGGTCAAAAAGTACGGCGAGCTTATTGAAAAGGAAATGCGCGGAAGTTTCGATTTCTTTTGGAACGAGACGCAAACGCGCGAGGGTTCTCCCGCTTACGGCTTGATCGCCGATCGTGCAAACTATGTGCAAGCCTACGGCGACAACGAAAGCCCTGCGTCCATTGCTTCTGTGGGATTTGGTCTTGTCGCCTACGTCATAGGCGCAGAGCAGGGCTACGTCACACATGATGAGGCGCAGGCTCGCACCGAGGGCACCCTCAAAACATTGCTTGCTCTTCAAACGGATCCCGAGTCCAAGGCTACCAAAAACGGCGTCTTTTCCCACTTTTTGGATATGTCCACGGCAAAGCCCGTTTCGGGTAGCGAGTATTCCTCCATCGACACAGCTATCATGCTGTGTGGCGCGCTTACCGCGGCCGAGTACTTCGGCGGAGAAGTGGAAACGCTGGCAAATAAAATCTACTCCAACGTAAATTGGCAGTCCTTGCGACTCAACAAAGGCACTCAACCATGCATAGCCATGACGTTTGATGGCAACACACCAAGCGGACCGTGGGATTTCTACGCCGAGCAGTTGATGATCTACGTTCTCGGCGCAGGTAGCCCCAACGAGGCTTACCGTTTGGATGATACCGAGTACTACGCCTTTACGCGCAAACAGGGCAACTACAACGGTCACAAGTTCTATTACAGTTGGTTCGGAAGCATATTCACCTACCAATTCAGCCATGCCTTTATCGATTTCCGCAACAAAAAGGACGAACAGGGCACCGACTGGTGGGAAAACTCCGTTCAGGCGTCCCTCGCCGACTACGAGTACTGCAAGGACAACTCCGACTCCTACAAGACTTTCCGCGACGGTGCGTGGGGCTTGACGGCTTGCGACGGCGTCAACGGCTACTGTGGCTTTATCGGTAGCGGTATCCGCGGATGGGATCCCGCCCATGCCTCAGCCGACGAGCGCAACGCCTACACGCCCAATGTGGCAACGGTAGCGCCCTGCGGAGCGTTGGGAAGCGTGGTGTTCACCCCCAAGCAATCGCTGGAAGCGCTGGGCGCCTTCAACAAGGACAGCAAACTCAACGGTCGTTACGGGCTGGTGGATAGCTACAATCTGGACAAGAATTTCTATGCTTCGTCCTACATCGGCATCGACAAGGGCATCACCCTTTGCATGCTGTACAACTACATCACCGATGGCATTTGGACGCTCACAAACGGCAACGAGTACCTGCAAAACGGACTGAACGCTTTGGGCTTCACTGCCGCATAGGAGAACATGAACGCACACACCGACGGCGCGCAAGGCGCGCCCCGCAAATACTTCAAAATAAGACCGTGCGACCAACCGATGTTGGAGGAAATGCAAGCGTGTTTTCGGTTTTTTCTGGACAACTTCTCGCATGAACAACAAACCTACGGGTTGATGCCCGATTCTATTCCAAACCGCAAAAAGGTCTGTTCCATAGCCGCCAACGGCTTTATGTTGGCAGCAATGGCGGTGGGCGTAGATTTTGGTTGGATAGAGCGCGACGTTGCAAGGAACATCTGCGACGGCACGTTGGAAACGTTGCTTAATTTGCAACAGGACCACGGCTTTTTGTACCACTTTTACAAAATGGCAGACGGCAAACGGTACCGCAACTGCGAGGTCTCAACTATCGACAGCGCCCTGCTGTTTTGCGGAGCGCTCACTGCGGGGGCATATTTCGGCAACAACACCCTCAAAATGGCTCGCAAGTTGGTTCGCCGTGCCGATTGGGACTGGTTTTTCGATCCCACCCACAAGCACTTCTTCATGGCGTATTACGATACGGGCATGAGTATCCACTGGGATTTCTACGCCGAGCAACTTATGATCTATGTGTTGGCGACGGCCAACGACGCCCAATGCGCCAACGAGGCGTACAACTGTTTTGGCAGGCTTTTGGGCAAAACGGCGGATGGCGACGACTTCATTCACACTTGGTTCGGCAGTCTGTTCGCTCACCAATTCAGTCACGCTTTCGTGGATTTCGACGGCAAGGTAGACGCCTTCGGCATGGATTGGTTCGCCAACTCCGTCAAGGCTGTGCGCAACGACAGATTGTTTTGCGCATCCCAACCCGAGTTGTATCCCGACGGCGTGTGGGGATTGAGCAGTTGCGCTATCCCCGACGGCTACAACGGTCGTTTCGGCAGTCCTCCCAGTGGCAATAACAACAGCGAAAACATTTCCGACGGCACAGTCGCGCCGTATGCGTCGCTGTCAAGCATTGTTTTCGACGATAAGCACGCGCTCGACTTGGCGCTCATGTACAAGCAATGCGCCCTTCTCAACGGTCGCTACGGGCTTTACGACAGTTTCAACGCCGCGCAGGGTTGGCGCACAAAGTGCTACATCGGCATAGACAAAGGCATCACATTGCTTATGGGCGCCAACTACTACAAGCGCACCGTGTGGAAGTATTTCAATTCCCTTTCAGAAATTCGTGCGGCAATGCACAAACTGGGCTTTGTACCCAAGCCGACAAAGTAGGCAACAACCGCCTTGTGCGGACAAAATACAAAACAAAAAAACATGGCGACAAAACGTCGCCGTTCAGGAGGAGCAAATGGCAAACATATCACTCAAAAACATTGCAAAGGTGTACCCCGGCGGAGTCCGTGCGGTCC
>CANQJK010000025.1 GCA_947624235.1 uncultured Clostridia bacterium
CATAGAGTTGGCAAAAGAGGGCAATCCCTCGTTCAGAACATTCAGAAAAAGAGTGTGGCAAAATGAGGCAAAATTTAGACCGGATTTTTATGGATCGGATAATATACGATTAATGTCTAGCGGATGTGCTCCACTAGATAATTTGGGTAGACCTATACACTTACATCATGTCGTCGGTAAATCTGTAGATCGGTATTATGTAATAAAAGTCACTGCGAGTCAACACACTGCAATACACAAGGCGATAGGATATTATGTAAGTAGATCCAAATTGGCTTGGACGCTTGAAAATGCAATAAAATATGGAGGATTGATATGAAAAAAGAGTATCAAATAATTGTGAATTATGTTGAAGGAAGACTTTTAGCGGAAGAATTCCATAAGATTCTCTTAGATAACTCATCATTGCAAGGGTTATTAAAAAAACGTTATGATAAACAATATCATTACCTTAAACCTTTTAATTATAATTTATATGATTATTTTATGCAAGGATATATATTTCAAGATAAAAATTGGAATAAGATTCGCATACAATATGTATTGCAGGCTGAGTTAGCAGGGTTTCTAAAGAAGAACGGAATTGAGAAATTTATTCTTTATAAACAATATGAAGAAGATTATGATTTTTTAATAGAAATACAGCCTGCTTGGTTAAGAGGATGCGATGACAGCATACTGCAACCAATTATAGACTCGATTCCCAAGGACTTACCCAAGACCAAACGCATAGCAATGGGAAAAGAGAAGATAAAGGCGTTGTTCAAATACGACAAGACCTATCCGCGTTGGGTGCAATCGCCCGAATGGCCCATTGTAAACGGAAAACCCTTGGTGTTCAGTCATCAACAAAAAGCCAAGGGTGGAGATATACGAACTTACTACTATTTCTACGACGAGGACACAGAAAAAGAAACCGTAATTGTACAGTTTGAGTGATGTTGTCAATTTGCGCATAAAATCGATTTGTTGTCAATTAGCAAAAACGCGGGCGTGCGACAAAATTGATGCGGGGCGTGTTGCAAAAGCAAAAATCGCGATATGGGGTGGAAAAATCGCAAATCGAGCGATTTTTGCATAATGATTTATATTGTTGCATTCTATGTTTTTATCAAGTGAAGATCAAAATACAACGAACAAACAGTTTTTCTGTTGTTGACGTAAAGACAAAGGCGTGTTAAAATGTTTTTGTCGATTTTTGTTGAGTCAACAATGAAACGTATGTGAAAATTTCTCCGATTTGCTTTTGTTAAGTCGGCGATTTTGTGTTTTTGTGCCGTTTCAAACGTTATCGCCTGCAACCAAAAACGCATTGTCGGGAAAAATGATCTGTTGAACAAGCAAAAGTCAAACGTAAACTAAACAGAAACGTTACAATACATATCAAAGGGAAACACTATGGCGCAACAAGTAACATTCGGAACACCCATTTTGGACACAGAAGCAATTGTAAAGCAAGTACAGCAGGCGGACGAATTGCAACATTGGCAGGTTGAAGAGAGCGAAAACCGCTTGATATTCAGTTGCACGCTTTCGCCCGAGGACATCGTTTACGGTTTGGGCGAACAGGTGAGGGGAATAAACAAACGGGGCGGTAGGTACGTCAGTTTCAACACGGACAATCCTCATCACACCGACGACATGCCGTCGCTTTACGGCTCGCACAACTTTGTCATAGTTGCGGGAAAACGTTGTTTCGGAACATTTTTCGACACGCCGAGCAAGGTCATCTTCGAGATCGATTGGCAAAACAGCGGAAAAATACTCGTCACTTGTCCTCGGGACGTAACGGTTACGGAGTTGGAACAAAGCACGCCCTATGCCGTAGCAAAAGAATTTTTGTCCCTTATCGGGCAAAACTTTGTTCCGCCCCTTTGGGCGTTTGGTTTCGGACAGAGCCGTTGGGGCTACAAAACGCAACGCGACATCGACAAAGTGGTAGAGGGGTACGCAAATGCCGATATTCCGCTGGACTGGATATGTATGGACATAGACTACATGGACAGGTACATCGACTTTACCGTCAACAAAAGGCGTTTTCCTCACCTCGGAACTTATGCGGAAAAACTAAAAAAGCAAGGCATACGTCTTGTGCCGATAATCGACGCGGGAGTCAAGGTGGAAGCGGGCGATCCAACGTACGACGAGGGCGTACAAAAGGGATATTTTTGCACAAATCACGAGGGCGGGTTCTTTAAGGCGGCAGTGTGGCCGGGGATGACGCATTTTCCCGATTTTTTCCGTCCCGAAGTGAGAGAGTGGTTTGGCAACTGTTACAAAAAACTTACCGATCTGGGCATAGAGGGCTTTTGGAACGATATGAACGAGCCTGCCATTTTTTACAGCGAATACACAAGCATGCTCAACTCGTTGACGTCTGCGCCCTCTGCGGAATGTGAAAAGGAGACCAACGCCTACAAAGATTACCGCAATTTTTATCACCTTGTAAACGGCAAAAGGGTTTTGCACGAGGACGTGCACAATTTGTTCGGCGCTCTTATGACGCGCTCTGCAAGCGAACAACTCAACAAGATCTTGCCCACGCGCTTTTTGCTGTTCTCCCGTGCGTCCTACATAGGCGCGCACCGTTACGGCGGTATCTGGACGGGTGACAACGGCTCCGCGTGGGATCATCTTCGCAGAAACGTAGTGCAAATGCCCTCTCTCAACATGTGCGGTTTTTTGTACAGCGGTGCGGATACGGGCGGTTTCGGCGGAAATTGCTCTCGCGAACTTTTGTTGAGGTGGTTGGCGTTTTCGGCATTTACCCCTTTGATGCGCAATCACACGGCAATTTTGACTCGCCGTCAGGAGTGCTACCGTTACAGCGGAAAGGAAGATTTTCAAAGTATCGTCTCGCTGAGATACAAGTTGTTGCCCTACATTTATTCGGAGTTTATCACGGCGTCCCTCAACGGCGACATGTACATCAAACCGCTCTCCTTCGAGTTTACCGACGAACGTTCGCTTCGTACGGAGGACCAACTGCTTGTGGGGCGGTGCGTTATGATCGCTCCCGTTATCGAAAAGGGCGCAAAGGGCAGGACGGTGTGGTTACCCGAGGACATGACGGAAGTGCGTTATGACGGGCAGGGCTTTTTCTGTCGCCAAGTACCCGCAGGAGAGCACTATGTTGACGTCAAATTGAACGAGGCGGTATTCTACATTCGCAAGGGCAAGTGTATCCCCGTGGGGAAGGGCGCGCGCAACACGTCCGAACTGGATTTGCGCGACGTGCAATTGATAGGGGAGGGCAACTGCTACGAACAATACGTTGACGACGGGTTCACAAAGGAACTTTCTCTTGACAACGTCGTCAAACTCGTCAAATAGTATTTTTGCAACCGTATACGGCGGTGTTGCTGATGAAAAAACTGTTGCGCTTTGCGTTACAAAGTTCCAAACTGCCTGCCGTTTTCGAAAAGACGTGTTTGTAAGCGTCACACATGGTATTGGTTCGGATACGAAACGCGTTCGCGCTCGGTAGAATAATGTCGTTGCTTTGGGGACTTACCGTTTCGGTGCAATGCCCTTGCTTTCGGCGAAACATGCGTCGGCTCCCTCGGACAGGTTGCAAATGAGGCGCGCTTCGTCGCTTTAACGAGTAGTGCACTTCCGTATTTCCACTGCAACACCCCGACATTTAGTATAGAACGTATCAAAAAACGGCTTGAAAAATTTCCGTTTCAAGTCGTTTTGTTTGTATAAATATTCATTTTGTTGGTAGTTTATGCGATCAACGCAACAGCCCGTTTTGGCTCATGGCGGAAGTGTGATTTCCAATCGCAAAAGTAATTTTTACGGAGTTTGGTTTTCGTCGGGCGGTTCCTCGGGCGGAGGAGTGCGTTTTCGTTTGGGATGTAATTGGGGAACTATCTCGCACAATATCACCGCGCTAAATACCAATATTCCTCCGACGACGGTCTGCCACGCAAGCGCTTCGATAGCCAAAATGACGGAAAGTATTGCGCCTATGGGCGATTCACAAGCCATTATCAGCGACGTCTCCGATGGGTTCAGGTGTACTTGCGCGAACGTTTGAGCATAGTACGCAAAAGCCGTTCCGCCAAACACCACAATGACAAGTCGCCACAGATCGTAGCCTGCGTCCCAACTTATTTGAGAATAATATTTGCTTTCGAATATAACGGAATACAGCACGAACAGCGCTCCCGCAAAGGCTATCTGCCAAAAGGTCAGTTGAATGTGGTCCGTTTTGTTGTGACTCAACGCGAAATCCGCCCATACTATCTGCAAGGCAAACATCAAGGCGCTTGACAACGTAAGCGCGTCCCCCATCAGGGAATCGCTCGTAGACGTTCCGAAGGGCAGGTTGAGTATAAAAAGCCCCGCCGTCGCGATCGCCATGCCCACAAAGGTTATCCAGTGGGGACATTTGCGATAGAGTATCCAGGATATGAAGGGCACAAATATCACATAAGACGCCGTGAAAAATCCGCTGTGCGAGGGCGTGGTGTACTTCATGCCCACCAGTTGAGCAAAAAAGCCTATAAACAGCAAGGCTCCGCCCACTCCGCCGTATATCAGGGCGTTTTTGGTAAATTTTATTTTTTTGTTGAAAACCGCAAGCAAACACAACGCAGATATTGCAAAGCGTATCGCGTTTAGCAAAGAGGGCGTGTTTTCGAAGGTCGCTTTGAGAAGTTGGGAATTCAGCACAAACCCCGCTCCCCAAAACAAAGCCACTGCCGAAAGCATGACCAAACCTATCAGATGTTGTTTTTTTGCCTGTTCCATACTAAAAAATTAAACGACAGCGCTAAATATTAGTCTGTCGTTGCAATGCCGAGGCGAATGGACAAGGGATTTCTCCCACATTTCCGTCGGCTATATTATTTTCCATATCAGTATATTCATTTTTTTGATTTTTGTCAATTACGCGCAAGAAAAATTTTTCACAAGACTTATTTGCGCCTCCCGCGGGAAAAAACAGCAATATCTCAAAAGCTTTTTTTGTTGCAAATAATTGCCATAAATAAGATTAAATGCTAAAATAGATTTTGTATGATGTTTATTCATATAATTTTTTTCAGAGGCATTTTATGAGAACGAGCGGTATTTTGTTGCATATCACTTCTCTGCCCAACACAAGCGGAGTAGGAACGCTTGCAGAGGCAGACAGATTTATCCGATTTTTGAAAGAATCCAAACAGAAATATTGGCAGATATTGCCCATAACTCCCACCGACTTTGTCAATTCGCCCTATGCTTCCCCGTCGGCTTTTGCAGGCAACACGCTTGTGCTCGACGTCGAAGCGCTTTGTCGCGACGGTTTGGTAAGCGAAGAAACGCTTGTAGAACACACGGGACACGCGCGCGGAAACGACTATGGTTACGCAATCTACCACAAGGAAATCGTTTTGCGTGAGGCATACGCCAATTTTATAAAGGACGTTCCCCCTGTCGACTATGAGGAGTTTTGCGAGCACAACGCCTATTGGCTCAACGATTACGCCCTGTTTTGCGCCGTCAAAAAGCACTTTCAGGGCAAGTCCTGGTTGGAGTGGGAGGACGAGGATATCCGCATGCGCAAGCCCGAGGCATTGCAAAGTTATTCGGCGTTGCTGTCGGACGAAACGGACTACGCGATATTCTGTCAATACATTTTCGACAAGCAGTGGAAACAATTCCGCAACAAGCTTGCCAAGGCAAACATCAAACTTATCGGCGATATCCCGATGTACGTTGCATACGATTCGGCAGACGTTTGGTCTCACCCCGAGCTTTTCGAGTTGACGGAAGATCGCCGTCCCAGTTGGGTGGCAGGCGTTCCGCCCGATTATTTCTCGGAGGACGGGCAGTTGTGGGGCAATCCGCTGTACAATTGGGACGCCATGAAGAAGGAAGGGTACGATTGGTGGACCAAACGCGTGGAAAAATGCGAAGAACTGTTCGACGTTCTCAGAATAGACCACTTCCGCGCTTTCGACAGTTACTATGCCATCAAATACGGCGAGCCGACGGCGCGCAGGGGACATTGGCGCAAAGGCGTCGGATACGAGTTTCTCAAACACATACAGGACAGTTTCCCGCGTCTTGCCATCATTGCAGAGGACCTCGGCGACATTCCCAAAAGCGTGTTGGAATTGAGAGACAAATGCGGACTTGCGGGGATGAAGATAGTGCAGTTCGGTTATGACGGAAACGAACAAAACCCCTTTTTGCCTAAAAATTTCAACGAACATTGCGTGGCGTATCTCGGTACGCACGACAACGACACGACGGTGGGTTGGTGGCAAAGTCTGGAAGAATGGCAACAACAGACGGTGTTGCGCATGACGGGGTTGGAAAACGGCGATCACATTGCGCGCGACCTGATAAAAATACTTGCCGAAAGCAAGTCGGAATTGGTTTTGTACAGCATGCAGGATATTGCGGAAAACGACACCCGCAGTCGCATGAACATCCCCGGTACGCTGGGTTGTTGGAAATACATGGCAAAACGCGGAGATTTTTGCAAGGCAAACGCCAAATGGCTGGCAGATATCACAGAGAAAACAGGGCGCACGGAGGGCTGAAATGGCAAACAGATTTACGGAATTTTACAACGGCGACAGCACAAACGCATACGAGTTGTTGGGATGTCACAAAGCGGGCGAAAACTTGTATCACTTTGCAGTATGGGCGCCCAACGCCAAAGAGGTGTGCGTGGTGGGAGATTTCAACAACTGGCTGTTTGCGCACGACAAACTTACGTTGCAAGACGGCATTTGGCAAACAACGGTAGAGGCGCGCGCGGGAGATTGCTACAAATTCGCTATCACAACTCAATTCGGAAGCATACTTTACAAGGCGGATCCCTACGCGCGTTATGCCGAGGTGCGTCCCAAAACGGCAAGTATCATTTACGATCCCGATCGACCGTTTGTTTGGACGGACGGCAAATGGATAGACAAACAAAAAAAGAAGGATGTTTACAAAAGTCCCGTCAACATCTACGAGGTGCACGCGGGAAGTTGGCGCCGTCACTACGACGGCAGGTTGTACACCTATCGCGATCTCGCAAAATATTTGGTGCCGTATGTAAAGAAAATGGGCTACACCCATGTGGAGTTTTTGCCGTTGGCAGAGCATCCGTTTGACGGTTCCTGGGGGTATCAGGTCACGGGATTTTACGCACCCACAAGCCGTTACGGCACTCCCGACGATCTCAAATATCTCATAAACAAATTCCACCAGGCGGGCATAGGCGTCATTTTGGATTGGGTACCTGCGCATTTTTGCAAAGACGCGCACGGCTTGATAGAGTTTGACGGCACATGTTGCTACGAAAGCGCCGACGAATTCAAGAAAGAACACAAAAGTTGGGGCACGCGCATTTTCGACTATTCTCGTTACGAAGTGCAAAGTTTCCTCATTTCCAACGCGTTGTATTGGCTAAAAGAGTTTCACTTGGACGGGCTTCGCGTTGACGCTGTGGCAAGCATGCTGTATTTGGATTACGACAGGCGCGACGGCGAGTGGCGTCCCAACAAATGGGGCGGAAAGGAAAATCTCGAAGCGATAGACTTTTTGCGCAAACTGAGTTGCAAAGTATTCGAAGCCTGTCCCTATGCGCTGTTTGTGGCGGAGGAATCGACCGCTTTTCCCAAGGTCACACATCCTACCTACGTCGGCGGTTTGGGCTTCAATTACAAGTGGAATATGGGTTGGATGAACGATGTTTTGTCCTATATGAAAACGGATACGCTTTGGCGTGCGGAACATCACAATCAACTAACGTTTTCCATGTGCTATGCTTACAGCGAAAACTATGTTTTGCCATTGTCGCATGACGAAGTCGTGCACTTGAAGGGCAGTCTTATCAACAAGATGTTCGGCGACTACGACACAAAATTTGCGCAGTTAAAGGCTTTGCTTGGTTTTCAGTACTCTCATCCGGGCAAAAAGCTCAACTTTATGGGAGTGGAACTGGCGCAGTGGAACGAGTGGAGCGAGGACAGGGAACTGGACTGGATGCTTTTGTCCTATCCCAAGCACGACAGTCACAGGCAGTTTGTAGCCGACCTCAACAAAACTTACAAAAAATACAAACCGCTGTATCAAAACGACGCCACATGGGAAGGTTTCAAGTGGTGGTTGGCGGACGACAGTCGCAACAGCGTCCTTGCTTACGAGCGTAAGGACAAACGTGGCAACACCGTGCTTGTAATTATCAATTTCAGCGTGTACGACTACAACAAATATGGTTTCTTCATGGAGTCGGGCAATTACAAGTTGATATTGAACAGCGACGAATTGCAATACGGCGGTCGCGGTTTCGATGTAGTAACGGACGTCGTCGCAAACAAAGAGGGCTATGCCGAATTTAACATCCCCGCTTCGTCGGTGATGTACTACTACAAGCCTTATACAAAACAAAATAACGGGGAGAAAAACAACTGATGTCAACTAACGGAAATATGACAAAATCTCGCATAAAAGATTTGATAGAAAGCGCGTCAAACAAAGCTTACGGAGTTTCCGCTTCCGAGCTTACCAACAGTCAACTGTACAAATGCGTTGCAAGCGTGGTGAGGGATCTGCTTCTCGAAAAGCGCACCGCATTCAACAGACAGTACAAGGCTCGCGACAGAAAGAGAGTCCATTATTTGTCTATGGAATTTTTGATGGGACGAAGCCTCAAAAACAACCTGTTCAACATGCAAATGGAAGATCTTTTTGCCGAGACTCTTCAAAAGTACTACTATGTGGACATAAACGACTTGTACGAGTGTGAACCGGACGCAGGATTGGGCAACGGCGGTTTGGGACGTTTGGCGGCTTGTTACCTCGACTGTCTCGCAAAGGAAAACTACCCCGTCATGGGACATTCGTTGCGTTTCGAGTACGGGTTCTTCCAACAAAAGATCGTTGACGGGTGGCAGACGGAACTTCCCGAAAACTGGCTTCCCGGCGGTGAAGTGTGGCTCAAAGAGCGCGCCGACAAAATACAAGTGGTGCGCTTCGGGGGCGAAGTAAAGGAAATCTGGACGGATCAGGGACCTATCTGGCAACAGGTAAACTGCCAAGAAGTCAAAGCTTTCCCCTACGATATGGTGGTAGACGGCTACGACGCTACGGCTGTGGGCGTGTTGAGATTGTGGACGGCGCGTCCCAACAAGCCCTTCGATTTTCGCACTTTCGGACAGGGCGAATATCTTCGCGCGTTGGAAGAGCAGTCGCAAGCGGAAATGATAACGAAAGTGTTGTACCCCAACGACGACCACGAAGAGGGCAAAACGCTCCGTCTCAAACAGGAGTATTTCCTTGTTTCCGCGGCAATGCAAAATATCGTTTCCGACCACTACAAGCGGTACGGCAACTTCGACAAATTTGCCGATCTCGTCGCCGTTCACATCAACGACACTCACCCCGCGCTGTGCGGACCGGAACTTATGCGCATATTCATAGACGAATATCACATGGATTGGGACAGAGCATGGGGCTTGGTGCAATCGGTAACGGCATATACAAACCACACCGTCATGGCGGAGGCGTTGGAGTGCTGGCCCGAGTATATTTTCCAAAGATTGTTGCCACGTATCTATCAAATAATCGTAGAGATCAACGAACGCGCCTGCCGTCACTATTGGGATCTCACTCAGGACTGGAAAAAGGTTTCCGACCTTGCCATAGTCGCTTACGGACAGGTGCGCATGGCAAACCTTTCCATCATAACTTCGCACAGCGTCAACGGCGTTTCCGAACTTCACAGCGAAATTCTCAAAAAAGAGTTGTTTCATCAATTCTACGAGTTGGAACCGCAAAAGTTTTGCAATGTTACCAATGGTATTGCGCACCGCAGGTGGCTGTGTCAGGCAAATCCCGGTCTGACTGGGCTGATAAAGGATCTTATCGGAGACAAATTCGTTTCCGACGCTTCCGAGCTTACTCGCCTCAACGCCTTTTTGGAGGACAAAAACGTCCACGAGCGCATGGAAAAGATCAGGCTTGCCAACAAGCAACGTTTTGCGGATCGCGCAAGGCAACATCTTGACGTAAAAATCGATCCCAACACGCGATTTGACGTGCAGATCAAACGTTTGCACGAGTACAAGCGCCAATTGCTTAACGTGTTGAAGATAATATCCCTTTACCACGACCTCAAAGAAAATCCCGATCTGGACGTGACGCCGCAAACCTTTATTTTCGGCGCCAAGGCGGCTCCCAGTTATTATGCCGCAAAGGAAGTCATCAAGCTTATCTGCTTCATTCAAAAGGATCTGGAGTCCCACCCGAAGATACGCGAAAAGCTCAACGTGGTGTTTATGGAAAATTACAGCGTCACAATGGCGGAGGATCTTATCCCCGCGGCGGATATATCCGAGCAGATATCCCTCGCAGGCAAAGAGGCAAGCGGAACTTCCAATATGAAGTTTATGATAAACGGCGCGATCACTCTCGGAACGTTGGACGGCGCCAATGTCGAGATCCACGACAGCGTGGGCGACGACAACATATTCATTTTCGGCATGAACTCAAAGGAAGTTTCCGAATTGTGGGAGTCGGGTTACAACAGCACATCCTACTACTTCAAGATACCCAAGTTGCGCGTGATAGTGGAAGAACTCAACAACGGTTTTGCAGGAGAAACTTTTGAAAATATAAGCAATTACTTGCTTCGCAACTATCCCATTGCCGATCCGTATATGTGTTTTGCGGACTTTTCCGACTACATGTGCACTTACGACAGACTCAACGAGGCATACAAGGATCGCGACCATTGGTATAGCATGTCCCTCAAAAATATTGCCGAGTCGGGACGTTTCGCCGCCGACCGTGCCGTCAAGGAATACGCTACTAAAATTTGGAGAATGTAATGGACTACGTCAGATTCAATCCCACAGACGAGTTTTATAAATCGATAGTTGGCGCCGTGGCGGAGGGCGTGAGATTCGGCATACGCCTTCAAATAAATCAAATCGTCGATCCGTCGCAAGTCAAACTTGTGGTGTACGGCGACGATAACGTTTTCAAACAAGAGTACGTAATGTACAAGGACGCTTCGGGCGACGGCTATGACAATTTTCTTGCCGACGTACAACTCAAAAAGGGACTGTACTGGTACTATTTTGTCATGGACGGCGTCGCTTACGAAAGGTATATAGGCATTGGAGCCGACAACAAGGCGTCGCTTTACTTCGAACAGGTCAAGCCTTGGCAACTGTCCGTTTACAAAAAGCAGTACGAAACGCCCGCTTGGCTCAACAAGGGTGTCATGTATCAGATAATGGTGGACCGTTTTTGCGCTACGGGCGAAACAGTAGCGACGGAGGACAAAATTTTACGTCACTGGGGAGAGCAACCGTTTTACCGCGAGGAGGACGGCGTTGTGCGCAATCGCGACTTTTTCGGCGGAAATTTGCGCGGTGTGATATCCAAATTGGATTACTTGAAGTCCCTCAACGTAACTACGCTCTATCTCAATCCCATTTTCAAGGCGTATTCCAACCACAAATACGACACCGAGGACTACGAATTGATAGATCCCATGTTCGGCACTCAACAGGACTTTGTCGAGCTTTGCTCCGAGGCGAGCGCAATGGGTATACGCGTCATTTTGGACGGCGTATTCAACCATGTGGGAAGTAGTTCCAAGTACTTCAATCGAGAGGGGAAGTACGGCACAGGCGGTGCCTACCGCGATCCGAATTCGTCCTATCGCGATTGGTTTACGTTCTATCCCGACGGAAGTTACGAGTGTTGGTGGAATTTTCAAAGTCTGCCCAGAATAAACGCTCACAACAAAGGCGCGCAAAAGTATTTCACTTCGCCCGGCGGTATCGTTCCCCGTTGGCTCAAAGCGGGAGCGTCGGGTTGGAGATTGGACGTGGTGGACGAGATAGACGACTGTATGTTGGACAAGATCGTCTCCTCCGCAAAGAAGGAAAAACCCGACGCGGTCATCATCGGCGAGGTGTGGGAGGACGCGTCCAACAAAGTTGACTACGGCGTCAGACGTCACTACCTCGACGGCAGTCAGTTGGACAGCGTAATGAACTATCCGTTGATGAACGGCATCATTTCCTTTGTGCGCGACGGCAACGAGCAGGTGCTCAGCAAGGTGGTGTTTGACACCATCAACAACTACCCGAGATTTGTCCGCAACAATTTGATGAACATTCTCGGCACTCACGATACCATTCGAATACTCACCAACCTTGCAGGCAACCGATTGGACAACGCTCCCAAGGAAGCCATGGCGCGCACCAAACTAAACGATTACCAGTACAAACAAGGTTGCAAACTCCTCAAAATATGCGCCGTGCTTCAATACACGATGTTCGGTTTTCCGTGCGTGTTCTACGGCGACGAAGTGGCAATGGAGGGGTACAAGGATCCCTTCTGCCGTTGCTGTTATCCTTGGGGAGAGGAAAACAAACTGATGTTGGATTTTTACCGTCGTTTGGGCGAATTGAGAAAAATGTCCGTGTTCAGCGACGGAGATTTTCACGAACTGGTGGCGGAAAGAGGCGTGTATGCCTTTGAAAGAGTAGACACAGAAACGGAAACAAAAGCCATTGTCGCCGTCAATCGCTCGCAAGACGCTTACGAATTGTATCTCGGCGAAACCTACGAGGACGTGCTTACGGGGCGCAAGTATTCCAATAGTTGTCATCTTCAACACAACGGCTACGTCATTCTGAAAAAATTACCCTCCAAGGCATAGCAATTTCAAAAAAATAATTGACATATTTGTAGGTAAGGGATATATTTATTTAAGGGGATTTTGTATTAAAACAACAATACAAGATCTCCTTTTTACAGGCTTTGTGAGAAGTGTTGCGGTAAACGAAATGCGAAAACACACTTCTGTATAATAGCGGAATTTGAGCGACCGATACGCACGGTGTAACGCTCGGTATCGATAGCGAGGACATTGCACCGCAGGGGTGGGTGGTCGGGGCCCTTGTAATAGACAGAGCGAGCGTGTTCCCTGTAAAATAATCTGCAACGAGGGCAACGCGCCGAAAACGATAAAGTAAAAAAATACATTGTACAATAAAGAGCGAGTGTGTTTTGGGCAAAATAATCTGCAACGAGGGCGTGGCCCGAAGCGAAGCCTTTTTACAGGGGATACACGAGCGATTTGTTGAGGATCAAATTGTGAAAAAACTTACTGCAAGGTCTTTATTGATCAAACTAAAAGAATATTTTTGGGTGACGGTCGCAGGATTGTTGAATGCCGTTTCGCTATATACATTTCTCAACCCGTCCAAGTTGATAGCGGGCGGTTTCAGCGGTTTAAGCTCGGCTCTGACATACATACTAAAACTATTCGTTCAAAACATCGGCTACGATCAACTGATGTCGATAGTGTATTTTATTCTCAATATCCCCCTGCTCATTTGTTCGGTAATATTTTTGCGTGGCGATTTCACGGTCAAAACGATTTACGCCACGTTCGTGTGTACGGGAGCGTTGGCGCTTTTGCCCTATTTGCCCGATTTTCAGTTTACGGAATCCAAAATCATTGCCATAATTTTCGGCGGAGTCATTATCGGCTTTTCGATGTACATCGCCAGCGAGTACAACGGTTCCAACGGCGGAACGGAAATTATTGCGCGCATTGTGGCAAAGTATCACCCCGAGATAGACCTGTCCAAAGTGATATTGTTTGCAAACTTTTTGATAACGATAATCGGAAGCGTCATTGTCATAATTATCGAAAAGGAAACGGGATCAATCATCGTTTACTCCATCGCCTATGTCTTGTTGGGGGCAACCTTCATGGGAATGTTCAAACGCGGATTCAATCACCCGCAAAAATATATGATCGTTACCGCCGAGCACGAGCAACTGACCAAGGACATCACAAACTATTTCAAGCGCGGTTGCACCTGCGTGGACGTTTGCGAAGCCGACGGAGAGTTGTCTGAACGCAAGATAATAATGGTGGTCGTGCAGTACCGACAGCGCGTTTACCTCAAACAACTTATAAAAGCGCGTGATCCGCATGCTTTTGTGTTTGTAAAAGATGTATATGACGTATTTAGCAGACCGTCTTTCAACAGGAGTTACAAAACAAAATGAAAAGAACATTTGTACACAACTTAAAGCAGGTATTGACGATTTTTTGCGCCAGTTTGGCAACGGCCGTTGCAGTGGAAATATTTTTGCTCCCCGCCGATACGATCGTAGGCGGTGTGTTGGGAATTTCTTCTATTTTGGATATTCTTCTCACCTCGTTGGACTCTTCCAAGTGGTATCTTTCGGCAGGCGTGTGGTTGATAGCCATCAACATCCCGATAATGATCTACTGCTTTTGCAATTACAGAAGGCGTTTCGCGGTTAAAACGCTCATCTATTTGGTGCTGTTGAGCGCAGAACTTATCGTTTTGCGCGTTATCAACTCGGCAGAGTTCGTTCAAAGCATAATGATGAACGAAAATGAGGAAGACAAAGTAATTTATGTACTGTTGGGCGGAGCGCTACACGGTTTGAGCCTTCCCCTGTTGTTATCCGTCAACGCCTCTACGGGCGGAACGGACATCGTGGGACTTATCGTTCAACGCCATTCCAAAAAGAGCAGTAGCGACGCGATGCGGTTCATTCTCATGGCAAACGCCGTTGTCATCACGCTGTCTGCTGTCGCGTACGGTTTGGTCAACAAAGACGCAGGCGAAGCCGTAAATATGTTCATTTACTCCATGGCGACGCTGTTTATGTGCGAGATAGTGCAGGAAACCATATTCAAAGGTTTTTCTTCCGCCATAGAATTGGAAATAACCACCGAAAAACCGCAGGAAATGGCGGAAGCGCTGACGGAAAAATTAAAACACGGAACCACCAACGTCAAGGTTATAGGCGGATATTCTCATCAAGAAAAGACAATGCTTTTGTGCGTTATCAACAAATCGCAATTGGTAAGGGCGCGTAGGATAATAAACCAAGTAGATCCAAACGCCTTTGCCTACGTCGAAAACGTCCGCGAAGTTATAGGAAAAGGCTTTGCCAACAAGGAAGAAGAGTTGGAGGAAAGTGAAGAAGCCCCAAACTCACAGCAGAACGATTGATACCGCACGGGCTTTTTGCAAAACATCATCTAAAACGGCTTGAAAAACTGTCAAGTCGTTTTTTTTGTTGTGTTCTGCGAGAAATGTCGGGCGTTGCGGTAAACGAAATGCGGTACGTTTCTGTATAAAGGCGAAATTTGAGCAAAACGCGTGTACGCGAATCCCTTTTTGTGTTTCGATTTTAGGAAAAAATAGCGTGACGATCGTGTGCGGTTTGCTCCAATTTTCGCGATATGGGGCGCGATTTATGGGTGTGACAGGCTTTTAGCGTTACCGCACTGCCACACGAACGTTATGGTCGTTTGCGCCAAATTGCGCGTTGTTTGACTTTGTAACGGCAAAGCGTTTTCTACGCGGGAAAGTACGAATATCGTTGCTTGACAATGTTGTCAACAAAAAGCACAAGGGGCTGTCGCTTGGCGCGACAGTCCCGTTTATCTTTGGTTATGTACAAGCAGAGCTACAAAGCTTATTTGCAGGACGGTCCTGTGGAAATTCCGCCTGTGCAGAACAAGAGCGCAACAAGCAGGATCAGGCAACAGGGATTGACGCTGAGGTTAAAGGTTTTGAGCTTTCCGCCACAGCAACACAAAAACAGGATAATGAGCAATATCCAGGTGCAGTTGCAACCGCCGAAGGTCATTCCGCCTCCGCAACCGCCGCCACAGCCGTTGTTTTCGCCGTATCCGCCATCGTTAAACATTCCGTTGAACATTTTTACCTCCATTCGCCGAGTGCATCGGCTTTCGTATTTGACTTTAATAGTCTGTTGTACAATATGGTTTTTGCAAAAAAAGTGTTACGATGTCGTTGTTTGGTTTGACAATTATTTTTGATTGAATTAGTATATATGAGATACTCATGAAAATTCAACTGTCCGATCACTTTACATACGACAAACTGTTGCGCTTTTGCACAGGTCCGATATTGATGATGATATTCACCTCCGTTTATTCTGTGGTGGACGGCTTTTTCGTGTCCAATTTTGCGGGAAAGGATTCCTTTGTCGCCGTCAATCTGATTTGGCCCGTACTTATGATATTGGGCGCTGTGGGGTTTATGTTCGGCGCAGGCGGTACGGCGATAGTCTCCAAAACTCTCGGCGAGGGCAAGAGCAAACTTGCCAACCAATATTTCACTTTGGTGGTGCTTGCAACGGTAATTTGCGGAATGGCGCTGGGCGTTGTGTTTTTCTTTGCAATGCGTCCCATTGCCGTTTTGATAGGCGCCGAGGGCGCGGTGTTGGAAGAAGCCGTCAAATATTCCAAGATAATAGTTTGCGTGTTGCCATTTTTTATGTTGCTCAACCTGTTTCAAAGTTTTTTCATCGCTGCGGAAAAACCGAAGTTGGGGTTTGTGTTTACAATATGTAGCGGAGTGACAAACATAGTTTTTGACGCGCTGTTTATCGTGGGATTGAAAATGGGCGCAACGGGCGCCGCGTTGGGAACGGCTTTGGCTCAGGTGGTGGGCGGTTTCGCTCCGATCGTGTATTTTGCATGCAAAAACAGCAGTTTGTTGCAGTTTATCCGTCCCAAATGGCAAAGCGGAGTGTTGCTCAAAGCATGCGCAAACGGTTCATCTGAACTTTTGGGAAACATTGCAATGTCCCTTGTTTCGATATTGTACAATTGGCAGTTGCTCAGGATAGTCGGCGACGACGGCGTGGCGAGTTTCGGCGTTATAATGTACGTTCAGTTTGTGTTTATTGCAATATTTATCGGTTACTGTTTGGGAGTGGCGCCCCTTGTAGGCTACAATTTCGGCGCCGACAACAGGACAGAATTGCAAAACATTTTCAAAAAATCCATGATAGTGCTTGTGGTTACGGGTGTTGTCATGACAATTTTTGCAGTATCTTTGGGACGTCCGATCGCGCTTGCGTTTGTCAGCGACGATCCCGCGCTTGTGGACATGACGACGCGCGGAATGAGGCTCTACTCTATATGCTTTTTGTTCAGCGGTTATTGTATGTTTTGTTCCTCGTTTTTTACCGCTCTCAACAACGGACTTGTTTCCGCAGTCGTGTCCTTCGGGCGAACGTTGGTGTTTCAGCTCGTGTGTATATTTGCTTTACCGTCCTTTATGGGTTTGGACGGTGTGTGGATAGCAACGCCCGTTGCCGAATTTTTGGCAGTGATATTGTGCACGGCGATGTTTGCCGTCAACAACAAAAAATACGGTTATGTTGCAATTCGTCGCAAGATGTAGTATAATTAAAAAAACATCAAGCCACCTATAAGGGAAAAAATATTTGCAACAATGACAAGATACACGGGATTTCAACCGCTGTTTAATAACGACAGCCGTGTGTTGATACTCGGAAGTTTTCCAAGCGTCAAATCACGTCAGACATCGTTTTACTACGGAAACAAGAGCAACAGATTTTGGAAAACGCTTGCCGAGGCTTTCGGCGAAGCGGTACCGCAAAGTATCGACGACAAAAAGAGCCTTTGCCTTGCGCACGGGGTGGCGCTTTGGGACATCGTGGAAAGTTGCGAAATAGTCGGCTCCCTGGATGCCGATATCACAAATTATCGTACGGTAGATCTGTCGCGAGTACTGCAAAACGCCCCGATAAAGCGTATATTGTGCAACGGAGCCACGTCGTTCAAGATAACAAAATCCGTTTATGACGGAGAAATACCCGTGTTCAAGCTGTGCTCAACCAGCCCTGCCAACGTTCGTTTTGACAAGTCGGAGTGGCTTGATTTTTTACAAAAAACATAAAAGGAGTTTATTTATGACGGATGTAAACCTTACAAAAGCGGAATTTTTGGATCTGTACACAACCTATATCAAGAGAGAGGGCGCAGACAAACTGTTGGAATACTTGCAAAATAGCGATTTTTTCACAACGCCCGCGTCCGCGCGTTATCATCTTGCCGAGCAAGGGGGATTGTGTCAACATTCCATCAACGTGTACAAACGTCTCAAAGACGTTGTGCGCCACGAGTACGGCGAAAATCAATCGGAGTATTCGGAAGAAACTATTGCAGTATGCGGACTTCTGCATGACGTGTGCAAGGTAAACTACTACACGACGGAATTTCGCAACGTCAAAGAGGGCAACGATTGGGTAAAAAAGCCCTACTTCAAAGTGGAGGAAAAATTTCCCTACGGACACGGCGAAAAATCCGTTTTTATAGTAAACCAGTACATGCGACTCACCGCCGAGGAGGCAATGGCTATCAATTGGCATATGGGAGGTTTTGACGACAGAGTAAAGGGCGGAAGCTACTCCTTGTCTGAAGCGCTTGCCAAATACAAGCTTGTTTTGCTTTTGCACATAGCCGACCTCGAAGCGACCTATCTCGACGAGGAAAGAGGATAAATCACATCAGTTTTTCCACCCCCATATGCGCATTTTTGCGCGGAGTGGGCAACAACGGAAAGTAGAGGAAGCATTATGGACAGAAATTTATTGCAAAGATTTTTGAGATATGTAAAAATCGACACCGAATCGGTGCCCGATAGGGAGCAGTTCCCTTCCAGCGAAAAGCAAAAAAATTTGCTCGGTTTGCTCAGGGACGAGCTTGTCGCAATGGGCGTAGATGCGCGTATGGACGGTTACGGTTACGTTTACGCAACATTGCCCGCCAATGTCAGAGGGCAGTACGCTTTGGGCTTTATCGCGCACGTCGATACGTCCTCGGCTGTCAGCGGAAAGGACGTCAAGCCCATTGTCACGACGAACTACGATGGTGGCGACATTCAACTTGCGCAGGGAAGAGTGCTTTCGCCGAAAGATTTTCCCGATTTGTCCGCTCACAAGGGGCAAACGGTAATATGTTCCGACGGCACAACGCTTTTGGGCGCCGACGACAAAGCGGGCGTCGCCGTGATAATGCAAGCGGTGCAGACTCTTGTGGAACATCCCGAAATAGAACACGGCAAAATCTGCGTTGCGTTCACTCCCGACGAGGAAGTGGGGCGCGGAACGGACTTTTTTGACGTAAAGGGCTTCGGCGCAAACGGGGCGTACACCGTGGACGGGGGCGGTATCGGCGAGTTGGAATACGAAAATTTTAACGCGGCAGGCGCCAAAGTTTCCGTCAGGGGCATGTCCGTACACCCCGGTTCGGCAAAAAACGTTATGCTCAACGCCAATTTGATACTGATGGAATTGCAGTCTATGTTGCCCGTTGAGCAAAATCCCCGCTACACAAGCGGATATGAGGGATTTTTCCATTTGGACAGCATGCAGGGCACATGCGACAGCGCGACGGCGTCCTACATCATTCGCGATCACGACAGGGACAAGTTCGAACAAAAGAAAAAACTGTTCTCTCAAGTCGTCGCTTTTCTCAACGAAAAGTACGGCGCGGACACTGTCACTGCGGAAATATCCGACAGCTACTACAACATGAAAGAAAAGATAACTCCGCACATGCACCTTGTGGACAATGCCGTCAAGGCAATGCAAATGGCGGGAGTAACACCCAAGATCTGTCCGATCAGAGGGGGCACCGACGGCGCGCGCCTCAGCTACGAGGGCTTGCCTTGTCCCAACCTTTTCACGGGCGGTTACAACTGTCACGGCAGGTACGAATACGCTATCGGCGAAGAAATGGACAAGTGCTTGGAAGTGGTGCTTCACCTCATCGACTTGTATAAAAACCGCCCCGCAGACTGATACGAACGTCGCTCGGGTATTCCGCGCAAAAAGGCTTCGCTTCGGGCTTCGCGTTTCGTAACTCGAATTAAACACATATATTGCTCGCATATCCCCTGCAAAAATGGCTTCACGGCGGACTTCGTCCTCGTTGCAGATTGTTTTGATTGGGGACATGCGAGATTTTTATATTATAAGTTCTTTTTCAATTTATTGGTATCGGCGCTTTGCCCTCGTTGCAGATTATTTTGCGCGAAACACCCTCGCTCCCGTTATTACAAGGTCCCCGACCGCCCACCCCCTATTCGATTAGATATATTTTTCTCGCTACAATATTGTTGGTTTCAGATACAGACATTTTGGGGCTACTGGTTTCGGAAAAGTGGCGCCCTCGTTGCAGATTATGGTGTCGCTCGCATATCCCCTGTAAAAAGGCTTCGCTTCGGGCTACGCGCTTTGTAATTCGACTAAATTACATATCTTGTCGCATGTATATCCCCATCAAAACGGCTTCGCTTCGGGACTGTCGAATTATAATTTTTTAATTGTTTATCCAATTAAATACGACAGTCCCTCGTTGCAGATTGTTTTGATTGGGGACACACTCGTTCTCAGAAAGATAATGTCATTTTTTTTAATTTATCAGTCTCGCGCTCAGCCCTCGTTGCAGATTATTTTACAGGGGATACACTCGCTCTGTCTATTACAAGGTCCCCGACCACCCGCCCCTATTCGATTAGATATATTTTTCTCGCTACAATATTGTTGGGTTCAGATACAGACATTTTTGGACTACTGGTTTCGGAAAAGTGGCGCCCTCGTTGCAGATTATGGTGTCGCTCGCATATCCCCTGTAAAAAGGCTTCGCTTCGGGCTACGCGCTTTGTAATTCGACTAAATTACATATCTTGTCGCATGTATATCCCCATCAAAACGGCTTCGCTTCGGGACTGTCGAATTATAATTTTTTAATTGTTTATCCAATTAAATACGACAGTCCCTCGTTGCAGATTGTTTTGATTGGGGACACACTCGTTCTCAGAAAGATAATGTCATTTTTTTTAATTTATCAGTCTCGCGCTCAGCCCTCGTTGCAGATTATTTTACAGGGGATACACTCGCTCTGTCTATTACAAGGTCCCCGACCACCCACCCCTATTCGCAGGGATGTGATTTTAGGCGTTATAATCAATGATGTTGTAAAAACGAAACACCCTCGCTCTGTCTATTACAATTTCGTTACATTGTTTTGACTTATCTTTCGGTACAACTCCCTCTTTGCCACAAATTGTATTACTTCCACCGTTTTCTATTGATATTTTTATTACAACGTGCTATAATACTAATGCTACGTCATTAACTATAAACTCCTTTTCAACCTCCTTTAAGGGGGTACTATCCTTTTATTTAGGTAGAAAACAGTCCACGATCGGTAGTAATACCTGTTTCCAACTGTTTTCTACAAGAAAGGAGTTTAATGGCGTAGCAACCAGGGAGCGGTATTCTACGGGGTGTCGTTCCCAAGGGGGCGACACTTCTTTTATGTCAAAAACAGTATGCTTTATCGGGCACCGAACCGTCGTTAATGCCAAACAGGTCAAAACATGGTTGAAAAAACTTGCGTTTGACACGCGTTGTCCTGCGCTATTTGACCGTAACTTCTTCGTGATAAACTCCGATCAACACAAAGCCCTGATTTCTCACGAGGCGGGCTTTGCCGATGTGAAGATTTTTTCTTCACTTCCAATTCTTCCGAAAGTGGGCTTTTTGTATTACTCAACCGTTTTCTATTGATATTTTTAGTGCAACGTGCTATAATATTAATGCGATTCCATTTTAATCATACTCTTCTGTTTAACCCCTTTCAAAGGGGGTACTATACTTTTATTTTGGTAGAAAACAGTCCACGATCGGTAGTAATACCTGTTTCCAGCTGTTTTCTACAAGAAAGGAGTTTAATGGCGTAGCAACCGGGGAGCGGTATTCTACGGGGTGTCGTTCCCAAGGGGCGACACTTCTTTTATGTTAAAAACAGTATGCTTTATCGGGCACCGAACCGTCGTTAATGCCAAACAGGTCAAAACATGGTTGAAAAAACTTGCGTTTGACACGCGTTGTCCTGCGCTATTTGACCGTAACTTCTTCGTGATAAACTCCGATCAACACAAAGCCCTGATTTCTCACGAGGCGGGCTTTGCCGATGTGAAGATTTTTTCTTCACTTCCAATTCTTCCGAAAGTGGGCTTTTTGTATTACTCAACCGTTTTCTATTGATATTTTTAGTGCAACGTGCTATAATACTAATGCGATTCCATTTTAATCATACTCTTCTGTTTAACCCCTTGCCAAGGGGGTACTATACTTTTATTTGGGTAGAAAACAGTCCACAATCGGTAGTAATACCTGTTTCCAAACTGTTTTCTACAAGGAAGAGTTTAATGGAGTCGCAACCACGGAACGGTATTCTACGGGGTGTCGTTCCCAAGGGGGCGACACTTCTTTTATGTCAAAGACAGTTTGTTTTATCGGGCACAGAACCATTGTAAATACCGAGCAGGTCAAAACAAGGCTGACAAAAACCGTTTTGAAGTTGATTTCAGACGGCGCCGATATCTTTTTGTTTGGTAGCAGAAGTCGGTTCGACTCCCTGTGTTGGGAAGTAGTTACCGAACTGCAAACGCAATATCCAAGCATCAAAAGAGTGAGTTACAACACACCACACGAAACGGCGATCACTTCAAAGGAAGAACGCCTGCAATTCGAGCAAATTTTCTCCAAGCGGGCAGGCGTTAAGGTACGCTTAAAAGATTACGAAAGCGCCGTCCGTTCGCAAAAATCGCAAAACGCCACAAAGGATACCTACATAATGCGCAATCAGGAGATGATAGACAACAGCAATGTCTGCGTGTTCTACTACGACAAAAACTATTTGCCACCAAAACGAAAACAGTACAAAAACCGCGTTTGGTGCTATCAACCGCAAAGCGGAACGGCAGTAGTTTTTGCATACGCGCAACAAAAAAAGAAAACAATAATAAATCTATTTGAATAATCAACGTCCCCGCCCTCGTATTGCCGAGAATGAGTAGCCCGTCCCTGCACAAACCTATATATTGCGCGAAAAATTGTGTCCGTGCGAACTACGGGGCCCCAACAAGTTCAAGAGACTTGGTGGGAAAAACGGGTTCCCGTGCGAATGAATATTCGCTTGGGTAGCATGAGCAACCGCCAGACATCAATGCCGTCTTTTTTGTCGTGGTGCAATAGTGTTTGACAAAGCCGTTAAATAGTGATATACTAACGGCAATTACAAATGTAATTGTGGCAAAACTCTACCAAAGAGGGGGAAACGGCTTATGTCCGACGAAAGCAAGATCGTTAAAAATTTAACTTTTGACGACAAGCTTGTAGGCTTGCGCAAACACAGCGAGGAATTGAACAAATTGGTGGTGGAAAGTCTGCAAGGGGCGCTGTTAAAGCTTATAAAGATAAAGCCCTACGACAGCATCACCGTAACGGAATTGTGCAAAAAAGCGGGTGTATCCCGCATGGCTTTTTACGGCAATTTTTCCAGCAAGGACGACATATTCAGACGTATCGTATCCGATCTGCACCGCGAAATGCTCGCAAAGATAGGCAGTCCCTTCCGCCAGATGCTGTCCGAGCAGTGGTACTGCGACCTGTTCAAGTTTCTTGCGGAAAAGTCCAACGTGCTCCAACCCATATTTTGCGCGGGCTATCACGACAAATATTTGCAACTTGTCAATTCGTTGGTGCTTCGACACAAGGAATTCGACAGGGGCGACACCTATTTGCGCCTGCTGTGGAACGGCGGAATGATCAACTCGGTGGCATACTGGCTCACAAGCGGAATGAAGGAAACCCCCGAACAAATGGCAACTTACTGCAACAGATTTTTTGCCGATTTTGCGCCCACATGTTTTTTGACGGAATAGCGCGCCCCAAAATCACGACC
>CANQJK010000026.1 GCA_947624235.1 uncultured Clostridia bacterium
ATTTTGAGCCGTTTGCCGAAAAGCGTTGTGTAAGCGCAAGGCGACGGGTTGAGCGCGCGCACCAAATTTACTATGTGTTCCGCGTCGTCCGACCAATTTATACGCTCCGTTTCCGTCGTTATCTTAGTGCAAAATGTCGCTTCCTCCTCCTTTTGCGGAGTGTACACTGCTTTTCCGCTTTCGATAAGATCCAACGCTTCTACCACCGCTTCGGCTCCCAGCAACGCCATTCTGTCGAATAGTTCTCCGCATGTCTCAAAGGGGTAAATGTCGATGGGTTTTTGCAAAATGATATCCCCTGCGTCCACTTGGCGCACCGTTTTGAGAATGGTTATGCCAGTACGCTCCATGCCCGACATCACCGCCTGCTGAATGGGCGAGGCGCCACGAAGTTTGGGCAACAACGAACCGTGGATATTTATTATGCCGTGAGGGGCAATGTCTATTATCTGTTGAGAAAGTATCTGCCCGTATGCGGCGGTGACCATTATGTCGGGAGCAAGCGAAGAAAGCGCTTCTACGCCGTCACGAGAAATTTTTTCAAACTGAAAAAGAGGTATTTTGTGCGCCAAAGCGTATTTTTTTACGGCACAGTACTCTATTTTGTTGTGCGCTCCCGGTTTGTCGGGCTGACACACACAGCCTACAACATTGTGTCTTTGCGATATTTTGTCCAATGCGGGAACGCCGAAATCGGGCGTGCCCAAAAAAACAACTTTCATTGCCACCTCTCAGCGATCAGTCGCCGTCAATGATCTTCTTTATCATTTTGTCCGCAAACAGTATGCCGTCCAGGTGATCCATCTCGTGCAAAAACACGCGCGCAAAATAGCCCTCGGCATGTTGAGAATGTTTGACGCCCTTTCTGTCGTAGTATTCGATGTCTATTTTTTCGGGACGCTCCACCAAACCGCGGAATCCCACTACCGACAAACAGCCCTCGTTGTCTACGCACTTGCCCGAACTGCGCAAGAGCACGGGGTTGACCAATTCGAAAAATTGATCGTCGTACTCCACAATACAAACGCGTTTGAGCACTCCCACCTGCGGAGCGGCCAATCCCAGACCGCCCACTGCGTGCAAAGTGTCCTTCATGTCGTCGATAAGTTGGGCAAGTTTTCCGTCAAAAGCCTCGACAGGTCTGCTTATTTTTCTCAGTAACGGATCGCCCATTTTGATAATGTTTCTTCTTGCCATAGTACACCTTTGTTAAGATAAATTTTGCGGATCTCGCTCGACGGAAATTTGCACGCTTGAGCGTTTTTTTCCGTCGCATATCGCGTAGATCTGCGGAATGATCTGCTTGACGCTTTCCTTGGAAAGCTTGATGAGTATCTGAAAACGGTATTTCTTTTCGGCGCGTTTGAGCGGACAGCGCATTTTGTCCAGATAGAGAAAGGCTGTGCTGTACTTTCTTTTCAAATCGGACAGCATGGCGTATTGCTCCGTCAACTGGTCGATACAGTCCTTTTCCTTTTCGCCAATATACAAAATGCGAACTATCTCCGTAAAGGGCGGAAACGCCGACGCCTCTCGCAAATTGATCTCTCTTTTGTAAAAACCTATGTAGTCCTGTCGGGAGGCAAGTTGCAGACAGTAATGCGCGGGAGTATATGTTTGCAACACCACCGTGCCTGCGTCTCTGTCCCGTCCGCTTCTGCCCGCCACCTGCGTGATAAGCTGAAAAGTCCGTTCCGTTGCAAGATAGTCGGAGTGATGCAAACTTTGATCGCCGTCCAAAATGCCCACAAGCGTCACTTTGGGGAAATCGTGCCCCTTGGCGATCATTTGCGTGCCCACCAGTATCTGCGCCTCTCCCTTGGCAAAGGCGTCGAGAATTTTGCCGTGACTTTCCTTGGTTTGCGTCGTGTCGGCGTCCATTCGCAACACTTTGACGTCGGGAAACAGCTTGTGAAGCAATTCCTCTATCTGCTGTGTGCCTATGCGTCCCTGACGAAAACTGCTCTCCTTGCAGTTGGGACACTTGTCCAACATGTAGTAATGCTTTCCGCAATAGTGACATTTGAGCATGTTGTCGTCGCGATGCACGGTGAGGCTTACGTCGCAATCGGTGCACTTGGCGACGTAACCGCATTTTGTGCACATCAAAAAGGAGGAATATCCGCGACGGTTCAAAAACAACATCGCCTGATTGCCCTTTTGCAACGTTTCGCCCAGTCGCTCTTTGAGCAAACGGGAAAATATGCCCTTGTTTCCGCTTCGCGTTTCCTGCGTCATGTCCACAATTTCCACATGCGGAAGGGGCTTTTTGTTTATCCTTTCGGGCATCTCGATGAGTTTGAGCCTGCCCTGCTTTGCCTCGTAGTAACTGCCGAGACTGGGCGTTGCGCTTCCCAAAAGCAACAGCGCGCCGTTTTGTTCGGCACGGAAATTGGCGACTTCTATCGTGTTGTAGCGCGGATTGAAGTCGGAAATGTAGCTTGCGTCGTGCTCTTCGTCGATGATTATGGCGCCGATATTTTTGAGCGGAGCAAACACTGCGCTTCGTGCGCCGATAGCGATCTGCGCTTCGCCGTTTTTGAGCCGAAGCCATTCGTCGTAACGCTCACCCGACGACAGTCCGCTGTGTAGCAACGCGACGTTGTCTCCGAAACGCTCCCGCAACTGCCTCAACATGCCGGGCGTAAGGGAAATTTCCGGAACGAGCATGATACAACTTTTGCCCTCGGCGACAATGCGTTCTATTATCGTGAGGTACACTTCCGTCTTTCCGCTACCTGTTACTCCGTGCAACAAAAATTTGCCCTGCCTGTCGTTCAGCACCGTCTCCACGGCATTTTGCTGTGCGTCGAGCAACGTGCGCCTTTGCGGAGGGGACAGCGGTATGCCCTTGTAGGGCGTGCGCCTGACGACAATATCCTGCGTTTGCACAATGCCCTTTTGTTTGAGCGCGCGCAAAGCCGAGTTGCCGAATTCGGCGTTTATCTTTTCGGCAAGCGTTGCGCCGTTGAGATACAAAAATGTTACCAGATCTCTCTGCGCCGTGGCGTTGGGTTTCAACGAATCCAGTATCACATCCAGACTGTCCTCCGTCGCCAAGCAGACCTGCTGTTTGGACAGCACTTTTACGCGGTTTCCGCGCATTTGCGGAGGAATGAACAGGCGCAACACGTCCGCCCAACGCAGGTGATATTCTCTGCGCATAAATTCTCCCAACTGCAAAAATTCGGGAGAAATGGCGACAAAATCGTCCAAAGGACGTATTATTTCCTTTATCTTGGCGGGATCGTAGTCGGTTTTTTCCTTTTCCCCTATGATATACCCCTCGGTGGGACGGTTTGCAAAGTTTACCAAAACGCGAGCGCCAACTTTGTAGCCCTCGCCTTTGTAGTCGAATATGCGGTCCACTTCGCTTGCGGACAAGTCCACAATTACGGAATATATCATTTGCCTACTGCCCTGTCCAAAATTTTATCGGCGACGTCGTGTTTGCTCATCTCGGGCATTTGCTCGGCAGACGACTCCGTAACAAACGTGACCACGTTGGTGTCGCTACCGAACACGTCATTGTGCTTTACGTCGTTGAGCACTGCCAGATCGGCATGCTTTTTGACAAGCTTTTGACGCGCGTTTTGCAGTCCGTTGTCCGTTTCGGCGGAGAAAATGCACAAATACGCCTTGCCCTTGATCTGTCCGACTCGCTCGGCAATGTCGGGGTTTTTTACAAAACGTACGGTGAGTTCGTCCGACTTTATCTTGCTGTCCGAAAAGCTTTCGGGACGGTAGTCGCAGGGTGCGCCAGCCATAATTATTATGTCGCTGTCGGCAACTCTCGACACCGTTTCGTCGTACATCTGTTGAGTTGTTTCCACGTTTACCGTCGTAGCCCTGCCGTCGATATCCGCGCTGTGCCTGCCAAGCACAACTGTGACGTCGGCGCCTCTGTTCAAAGCCCTGTCTACGATGGCGGAGCCCATTTTGCCCGAGGAAAAATTGCTGATAAAGCGAACGTCGTCCAACTTTTCCGCCGTTGCTCCGCAGGTGACGAGAACTCGCTTGCCTGCCAGATCGTATTGGGGGGAAAGTATGTCTACGCATTGCTCCACGATGCTCTCCGGTTCCGCCATACGTCCGTCACCGACGTCGCCACACGCGAGAAAACCGCTTTCCGCCTGCACGACGAACACACCGCGTTTTTTGAGAATGTCGACGTTGGTGTTGAAAGACTTGCTTCGGTACATATTGACGTTCATCGACGGACAAATCACTACGGGCGCGGTCGTCGCCATAAGCGTTGTGGACAGCATGTCGTCGGCAATGCCGTTGGCGTACTTGCCCACGATGTTGGCTGTGGCAGGACAAACAACAAACAGATCCGCCTTTTTGGCAAGGGAAATGTGCTCCACTTCCCAGTGTCCCGTGCGCCTGAACATATCCGTCACGACGGGGCGATTGGACAGTGTTTCGAATGTGAGGGGCGAAACAAATTCCGTCGCATGCTTTGTCATGATGACATCGACGTCGGCGCCCAACTTTTTGAACAGGCGAACGACCTGACATACCTTGTAGACGGCAATTCCGCCCGTTACGCCGATAACAATGTTTTTACCCTGCAATCTGAGCATATTTATTTCTTGGCTATCTCCGTTATGCCGTCGTCAAATTCGCCCGCGGCGTAGGATATGGGTTTGAAATTTTGCGGAAGGTCGGCGCTGTTGTTCAGCTCCTTGGCGCGTTTTGCGACAACACAGCAAAGAGTGTATTTGTCTCCTGCCTTTTCCGTAAGTTCGTCAATGGGGGGTTTTGTGATCATTGTTTTTGTCTCCTTTCCTTTAATATCGAGATTATTTCGGCGACAGCTCTGTCTACGCTGTCGTTCATTATGCAATAGTCGTACTTGTAGCGTTGAGCAAGTTCTAATTTGTTGCGCGCCATGCGGATCTGAATTTTTTCGTCACTTTCGGTACCGCGCTTTTTGAGGCGCTCGTACAATGCCTCCTCGCTGGGGGCTTCTATGAAAAACAGTATGCTGTCGGGATAGTTTTGCTTTACTTGAAGCGCGCCCTTTACGTCTATTTCCAAAATGACGTCTTTGCCGAAGTTGAGCATATCCACGACGAACTTTTTGGGGGTGCCGTAGTAGTTTTCGAAATGCTGATCGTATTCCAAAAGCTCGTTGTTGCGCACCATTTCGAGGAATGTTTCCTCAGATACGAAAAAGTAACTGCGATCTCTGCGCTCGTTGGCGCGAGGAGCGCGCGTCGTTGCGGAACAGGACAGCACCAAATCGGGCATCAAGCGCATAAGCTCTGCGCATATCGTTCCCTTGCCTGCACCGCTCGGACCGGATATAATGATAAGTTTACCTGTCTTTTTTTCTTCCATTTATTTTTCTCCCTTTGATAATTTGTAAGTATAATGTGGATGTCATTCCAAATTTTGTATTTGTTCGCGTATTTTTTCTACTTCGTTTTTCATCTCCAACGCGACGTTTGTCAATTCGAGATGACTTGATTTACTGCATATGGTGTTGGTCTCGCGGTTGATCTCCTGCACGAGAAAATCCAATTTGCGACCAACGGGGCGATCTTCCGCCAGTATCTCGCGCGCGTGGGCAAGATGTGCGGATAACCGCGTTATCTCCTCGTCTATGCAACATTTGTCGGCAAAAAAGCACACTTCGTTTGCCAACCGTGCCTCGTCTAACGGCACTTCCGCCAACGCCTCGGATATGCGAGAGTAAAGTTTCTCGCGGTACTGCAATGCCACCTGCGGAGCAAATTGTTTTACCTTTTGCAACAAATTTTCCATGCCCGAAAGTTTGTCCAACAGATCTTCCCGCAGTTTGTTGCCCTCCGTTTCGCGCATGGCGTTGAGATTTTGCACCGCTTCGTACATGGCTTGGGAAACCATTTCGCGAATGACGCTCTCGTCCTCCTCCGCCTGTTTGAGGCTGAGCACCTCGTTGGCGTGCATCAGCGCGTTGACGTTGAAATCGTGATGCAATTCGGGGAAGGTTTGACTGAGCTTGTGGGCGATGTCTACATACTCCTTGGCAAGCGCCATATCCACCGTTACCACCTTGTCGGTGTCTCCCACAAGACAGTAATTCAAAAACACGTCCACATGTCCGCGCGCAAGAAATTGCGTCAACACTGACCGCATGAGATCTTCGAAAGAAACAAACATGCGCGGGATCTTGGTAGATATGTCCAAGTACCTGTGATTTACGCTTTTAAGTTCCACCGTAAGCTCTCGGTTGTCGCGTATTACCGTCGCTTTACCGTAACCTGTCATGCTTTTCATAACTCACCTGCATATTCTTGCAATTTGTTTACATTAAATTGTAACACAAACAATCGCTTTTTTCAATCGTTACAGCATAACTTTATAAAAGAAAATATACGCGTGCGCACACGCGTATAAGTTCGGTAGCAAAAGTGCTACTGCATTTTTGAAAGCATTTGAATAAATTCCTCTTCGTTTATCACCTGTATTCCGAGAGCGCGCGCCTTGTCCAGTTTACTGCCTGCGTCTGCGCCTGCAATGACCAGATCGACGGACTTGCTGACGCTTGAAGCCGTTTCTCCGCCCTGCTCCTCGATGAGCTTGGACGCCTGCGAACGAGTGTAGCGAGCAAGCGAACCGGTCAGCACCACCTTTTTGCCCGCAAACGCTCCCGTAGACGACCGTTCCATGTAAACGGGATCTATACCTATTGCCTTCAATCTGCCAATTATCTCGGCATTTTGCGCTTCTTTGAAAAATTGCACTATTCCGTCCGCGACGACGTCGCCCACTCCGTTGATAGCGGTAAGTTGCTCAACGCTTGCGCTTGCGAGCGCGTCTATACTGCCGAAACGAGAAGCGAGATCGCGTGCGGTAACGGTGCCTACGTTATCCAAACCGAGCGCGTAAATAAACTGCGCCAAGGACACTTTTTTGCTTTTTTCTATTGCTATCACCGCGTTTTGCGCCTTTTTCGACTCTCTGTTGGCTTCGCCCACGAACAACGGCGACAGGTCTGCCTCGGTGAGAGAGTACAGATCGGCAACGGATCTGACGCCCAATTTTTCCACCATAAGCTCGGCGGTTTTGTCGCTGATACCATCGATATCGCAGGCGTTTTTGGAACAATAGTGAGTTATCCTTGCCACTATTTGCGGACGGCAATGTTCGGCATTTGTGCAATACAAATTTGCCCCCACCTCTTCCAAAAGGGATCCGCACGCGGGACAGCGGACGGGTTTTTCAATTTCCAGACCGCCCTCCTCCGCCGAACCGAGCACTTCGGGTATGACGTCGTTGCTTCTGCGAACGAACACCAACGCGTCCTTTTTGAGGCGTTTGCGCACGATGTCGCCGTAGTTGTTGAGCGTTGCGCGTCTTATCGTGGCTCCGCACAGTTCCACCGCATCCAATTTGCCGATAGGCGTAAGCTTTCCCGTGCGACCGACCTGCCACTCCACGTCGTTAAGTCGAGTGGTCACCTGCTCGGCGTCGAACTTGTAGGCAACAGCCCAACGCGGAAACTTGTCGGTGTAGCCCAACTCTTCGCGAAGGGAAAAATCGTTTACCTTGATGACAACGCCGTCGATCAAAAAGTCGTAGGAAGATCTGTTTGCGCCGATATGCTCTATCACACGGCGAATTTCTTCAAAAGTGTGCGCCTTTTCGAACACGAAATTGGTGAGCATACCGCATGATTTGAGAAATTCCACCAATTCCGTTTGAGACTTTGCCGTCAAGCCCTCCTCGTAGCCCGCGCTGTAAAACACCACGTCGAGGTTGCGTTCTGCCGTCACTTTGGGATCGAGGTTGCGTATCGCTCCCGCGGCGCCGTTGCGCGCGTTTTTGAGTGCGTCGGCGGGGTGAGAGGCGTTGTACTTTTGCAAAGCGGAAAGGCGCATGATGCCCTCTCCCTGCAACTCGCAAATGCCGTTGAAGGGAATGGACAACGGTACGGTGCGTATGGTTTTGACCTGTTCCGTGACGTCCTCGCCCGTAACTCCGTTTCCGCGCGTGGAAGCGCCCGCAAACTTTCCGTCGCGATAGGTGACGTTGATGGTGAGTCCGTCGTACTTCAATTCGACGGTAAACTCCGTTTTGCCCAACGCTTTTTCCACCTTTTCCACCCATTCTTTAAGCTCTCCGAAACTCTGCACCTTGTCCAGACTGTAAAGGCGTTTGAGGTGAGTGTGTTGAACAAAACTTTTGAGCGGTTCTCCGCCCACGCGACGGGTGGGACTGTCATCCAACACGACGCCCGTTTGCTTTTCCAACAGCACAAGCTGATCGTACAGCGCGTCGTATTGCACGTCGGGCACGGACGGATCGTCCAAAACGTAGTATTCGTACGCCCATTTGTTTAGTTGAGCCACCATTTCCTGCATTGTCATGGCAAATCACGCTTCCTTTTCAAATAATTTTGAGAGGGGCAAATTTGAGGTTTAGCGCCTTTTTGCCCACCGCGTCAAATACGACGTCGGCAACGTCTCCCTGAATACGCAATATCATTCCCTTGCCGAACGAGGAATGTTCCACCATTTGTCCCACGCGGTAACGCTTTATTTCCCCGTCCGATTTGCCCGTAGAGGGCAACACCGTGCCCGATTCCCTGCGGTTGAGCCTGTCCAACACCCTATCGTCGGCAAGTTCTCTTTCCGTTGCGGGACGGCGAGCGGGCGTGTACATCTTTTGCACTTCGTTGTAGTAACGACTGGGTTGGTTGTTTTTGCGCTGTCCCCACAAAAAGCGGGATTGCGCGCACGTTAGATACAGCCTTTCCTCTGCGCGAGTGACGGCAACGTATATCAGACGGCGCTCTTCCTGCATGTTTTGCAAGGCGTAAGAAGAACGGGACGTGGGGAATATTCCCTCTTCCAAGCCCACCACAAACACCGTTTTGAACTCCAAACCCTTGACGGCGTGAATGGTTGCGATAGTCACATAGTCGCCGTCTACCGCTTCGTCTATATCCTGCGAAAGACTGACGGATTGCAGATAGTCTGCCAAGGTCGCGTCGGGGGCCACTTGCTGAAACTCCGCCACCGCCTCTTCCAATTCGTCTATATTCAGCGCGCGGTCCTCCTCGCCGATATCCTGCCAGTACTTGCGAAACTCCAAAATATCCAGCAACTTGTGCACAAAACCGAGGACGTTATGCGTGCGCGATATCTCTTCCAACTCCGTTATCAACTTGAAAAAGTCCAAAAGTTTGGCGCGCACGGTAGAATTGAAACACTCCAAATTGCGTTCGTCGGACACAACGTCCAACAAAGGCAGGGCGTATTCCGCCGAAAGGGCGTTTAGTTTGGCAATGGACGTGTCCCCTATGCCTCGCCTTTTGGGCACGTTGAGCGCGCGAACAAACGCCTCCGAGTCGTAGGGGTTGTTGACGAGGCGCATATATGCAAGCACGTCTTTTATTTCCTTGCGCTCAAAAAACTTGAAACCGCCAAACACTTTGTACGGTATCCTGTTTTGTTGCAACTGCATTTCGAAGCTTCGAGATAAGGCGTTTATGCGCATCAAAACGGCAAAATCGCGCAGTTTATAATCGGGGTGAAGAGACATGATGTTTTTTATCTGCTCCACCACAAAATATGCCTCGTCCTGCTCGTTGTAGGCGTTGAACAGTTGCGCTTTTATCCCGTCGGGATTGTCCGTCCAGAGCACTTTGTCAAAACGATCGGTGTTTTTGGCTATGAGTTCGTTGGCTACTTCCAAAATTCGCTTGGTAGAACGGTAGTTCTGCTCCAACTTGTACACGTTGCAGTCGGGAAAATCATTTTGGAACTTTTTGAGATTGTACGCGTCCGCTCCGCGCCAACTGTATATGGACTGGTCGTCGTCTCCCACCACAAAAATGTTGCGGTATTTTTCTCCCAAAAGTTTGAAAATTCGGTATTGAATTTTGTTTGTATCCTGAAATTCGTCTATAAGTATGTATTTGTACCGTTCGCGGTACTTGTCCAATATCTCGGGGAAGTTGCAAAAAAGTTTGTGGACGTAGTACAGCAGGTCGTCAAAGTCCATGGCGTTGTTTTCCGTCATTTTTGCCGTGTAGTTGCGTATGACTTTTATCAATTCCTCTTCGTCGTCGCAATCCGTAGCCATTGAGAGCTTTTCCAATTGCTCTTGCAAGTATTCGTCCGTTTGGGACAAACTGCTCATATCCCCTTCCAAAAGGTCGGGAGCGTTGTTTTTGATGTCGGAGATACTGTCGGCAAACTCGTCCACCAGTTGCGAACTGCCCTCGTCGAATACGCTCTTTACCGCCTGCTTGACGACGCTTTTCTTTTCGCTTTCGTCGTAGATGGAAAAATTGCTTCCCCTGCCCAGCAAGCCCGATTCGTTGCGCAAAACGGTGGCGCAAAAGGAGTGTATGGTGGATATGTGCATATACTTGGCGTCACATTCAAATTGGAAAAGTCGGCGTTTCATCTCGTTGGACGCCTTGTTGGTAAATGTGATAGCCAATATCTGCGATGGGTGCACTCCGCACTCCTGCACGAGATACAGTATTCTGTTTGTCAAAACGCGCGTTTTTCCGCTTCCTGCGCCTGCAAGCACCAACGTCGGAGCAAGGGGCGCGGTTACGGCTTTGAGTTGAGCGTCGTTGAGATTTTGTAAATTCACGTTGTTCTCCGAATTATTTTTTGTTTTTTTTGCGCGGTTTGCGCTTGGTGAGAGGAGAGTCCGTATTGGCGTTTTTGCCCTTTCCGCACCGCGCAATATACTTCTTTTGTACGGCAAAGCCGAACCGTCCGAGATGTCTGCCCGTTGCGTAGTACTCGCCGTGTTGGTAGTTGACAAGACCTGCGCGCGAGTAGTCTATCGCGCCGTTGTCGTCCAACAAACTTTCCTCTACGTCTACCGCCACGACGTCGGCAAGAAACATATCGTGCGATCCGAGGTTGAGCACGTCAAATACCTTACATTCGATACACACGGGACTTTCCTCAATGAGAGGCGCGGAAACGACGTTTGCCCTTCCCTTGGTCAAGTCCATCTCGGCAAATTTGTCTACGTCTCTACCGCTTCGTACACCGCACCAGTCACAACAGGCAAGCAATTTGTCCGTGGTAAAATTGATGACGAACTCGCCCTTTTCTTGGAGCATGGCGTAGGAGTAACGGTTGCGTCTGACGGAGATGTACACTCGCGGAGGATCGGAACAAATTATTCCCGTCCAAGCAACCGTGATGATGTTGGATCTTTCCGCATCGCCCGTTGACACCATGACGACGGGCAACGGAGCAAGCATATTTGCGCCTTTTAGTTGTATTTTCATAGATCATCGATGTGCGACATCAATCGCTCTTTTTCCGTAAAAACGCCCTTTCCGAGGGTATTTTGGGATACTATGTCTGAAATAGTAGTTGATAAAACCGTCGGGAACAGATATAGTAGCCTCACTTTGTCCTCGTAAAACACGTTTTGCTCCTTGGCGTAAGGTTGCAATGCCTTGCGCAAGGGTTTCAAAACGGAGTAATCTACCACCACCTCGGCGAGGGTACAATCGGTCATTTTGATCCTTTCGGCACGGCGCAAAACCTCTGCGCAACTTCCGCCGTATGCACGAACAAGTCCGCCTGCGCCCAGTTTGATACCGCCGAAATAGCGCGTGACGACCACGCACACGAAATCCAGACCGTTTTGCTTGATACATTCGTAAATGGGCATGCCCGCCGTTCCCTGCGGTTCGCCGTCGTCGCCGAATTTTGCCTTGTCGCCCACTATGTAGGCATAGCAATTGTGCGTTGCGTCAAAATACTTTTTGCGCTGGGCGTTGAGGTGCTCCACCGCCTGTTCGACGGTTTGCGCGTGCACTGCCGAGGCAATAAAACGAGATCGGTCGATGACCGTTTCAAAGGTGACCTCATTGCCGATAGTTACATATTCTTTCATTACTTTACCACTACGCGAAGGTGGACTTTCTTGCCTTTGTGCAAAACAAATTCTCCTTTGCTTGCTACCTCGGCAGACAACGTCCAGGCGGGGGAAGCAATTTTTTCCTCATTGACGGACACGCCTCCGCCCTCTACCAACCTTCTCGCTTCGCCGTTGGACTTGCACTGTTGGCATTTTACCAAAATGTCGATTATGTTGCCCGGTTCGGATATTTCCACCGTGGGCATGTTGTCAACGTCGTCGCCGAAAGACGCGTGCACCTGTTTCAGCACTTCGTCAGCTGTTTGTTTGCCGTGCACTATTGCGGTAACTTCATAGGCAAGCCGTTCTTTGGCGATGTTCATGCGTTCGTCGTGATGCGCGGTAAGTTGCTTTATTTCCTCCAAGTCCACAAAGGTGAGCAGTTTCAAGCAGGTCTCCACGCGGTCGTCCTCCACATTGCGCCAATATTGAAAGAAATCGAAGGGGCTTGTTTTTTCTGCGGAAAGCCACACCGCGCCTTTTGCCGTTTTGCCCATTTTTTTGCCGTCGGACGTTGTGAGCAGGGTGTATGTGAGGGCGTACGCCTTCTTGCCCTCTTTGCGACGGATAAGGTCGGCGCCTGCAAGCATGTTGCTCCACTGATCGTCTCCGCCCGTTTGCAAAATGCAGTTGTATTTGCGGTTCAACACGAGGAAATCATATCCCTGCATAAGCATGTAGTTGAACTCCAAAAAACTCAAACCGCGCTCTAAACGTTGCTTGAAGCACTCTGCCGTCAGCATCTGATTGACGGAAAAACAGGTGCCTATCTCCCTCAAAAAGTCGATGTAGTTGAGATCCCAAAGCCAATCGGCATTGTTTACGAATATCGCCTTGTCTACGTCGATGAAACGGGACATCTGTTTTTTGAAACACTCCACGTTGTGCATGATGGTTTCCTTGCTCATCATGCTTCGCATGTCCGTGCGCCCCGAAGGATCGCCCACCATTGCAGTACCGCCACCTATCAAAATTATGGGCGTGTGACCTGCGCGTTGCATGTGCGCCATTGCCATTAGCGTCACAAAGTGCCCCGCCGTCAGACTGTCCGCCGTGGGATCGTAACCTGTGTAGAAGGTGACGCTCTCCTTGCCCAAAATTTCATACAATTCGTTTTCAAATACGGTTTGCTTGATGTATCCGCGCTCTTTGAGTACGTCCAGTACGTTTTTCATAAATTTGTCTCCTGTTTTTATTGTTTTGTCGCGCTTTCTGCGCGTGCTGTTTTGACTTTCAGAATGAGCAAAAGCCCTTTCTGTTTGAATGTGCAATTGCTATTTTTGTTCCGTTTGCTTGTTTACAATGTGAGTAAATTTGCCAGCGACTGCCCGTTGAAGTTGATTTGGATACACGGCGTATTTGTCTATGTCCGCCACATCCATCCAATGAAAGGTGACTTCGGCGTTGTCGCAAGCGTGTTTGCCCTCGATATCGGGAAGTTTGCCACCGTCAAACAGGTAGTAGAAGCCGTATTCGTGCACATCCTCTCCCTGCCATTCGAAAAAGGTTTCGTCCAAGCAGACAAACACGCCCTCGTTAAGGCAGACTGCTCCCTCGCCCAACTCTTCGAACAGTTCCCGTTTCAACGCCTCGTAGGTGCTTTCGCCGAATTTTACTCGTCCGCCCGGGACGGTCAACAGGGGACGACCGTCGCTGAAACGCCCGTCCTTTGTCAAAAGCACCTTGTTTTCCTTTACGATCACAGCGCCCACGCGGACGTTGAGTCGTTTGTTATCATCCAACAATATGTTCAAATCTTTCATAACAGTTTTCTCCGCATTTGATACGTTCTTTTTCCTTCGTTTACAAGTCTGACGGCACGATCGCCTGTGTTATCGAGCGCCGACGGTTGTGCTCGGGCTGTCTACACTTCTATTCGTTCAAAGTACTTTGTCGCTTTGCGGTCCATGATTTTGTAAGTCACAGTGGCAAAGGCAACGGACAGCGCCACGATCACTATCCACATCGCCAATATCCAATACCAACCGCCGAACAACGCATAAAGCACCACAAAGGGCACTGCCAACAGGGCGACCGCCAAAACAGTCAACAGCGCTATGAGCATGGCAATATAACTGTTTTTGACGTTTTTGAGTCCCTGACTGAAATTTTGCCACCCGAAATGAGGATCTCGCAGATCCAACAGGGTGGTAATGCACATCACGCCGAAACCGATAAGCGCCATTGTGACCAGCATCACCAAGCCGTAGTACCACTTTACGCCCATGAGCGCCACTATCAACACGCAGGACACAAAATCGCTTACCAACATTACCGCAGTGGACAAAAGCACCTTTGCAAGCAATATCTTGCCAAAGGGCACGGGCAAACTTTTCAAAATGTAGACGCTTCTGTTTTCGCGGGAAATGGGAAATATACCCAACACGTTGGTTCCGCTTCCGAGAAAAGCCATGTATGCCAATATCACCAAAGGCGCTATCACCTGATACAAGTCGGAAACTGCCATAAGTTCCAAAAAGGACGCGTCGCCCTCATCGGATATGCCCAGAACGAAATAGAATATCACCACTATCAAGGGCAACATTATCAACCCCGCAAAGGATTGAAAACCCAGTTGCTGATCTCGCACAGTACGTTTGAGGTCGGTAAAAACAAACTCTCTCACCACACCTCTGTTGCTGACTTTCAACGTTTCTTTTCCGTTGCGGACAGGTCGCGAGCCTCCCTCTTCCAAACCTGCCGATAACATTCTTCTGTAAAAGGGCATTGCCGTCAGATACACCAGTCCCAGCAGAAGCGCGTTTTCTCCCACCGAGGCAAATATGCCCGCTATCCACGTTCCGAATGAACGCGCAAGCATTCCGTTTGCCAACATATAGTCGGGATGAAAATAGGGCATGATAGATCTTGCTCTTTCCGTCAGGTGCTCTATCATATCGCGAATGTACACCTCGGGGTTGTAGAATATACTGCCGTTTTCCGATCCGCTGATAAAGCCGAATTGGTACATAGCGTACATATACAGCGCCATCATGCCCGCATAAAACACTATCCTGATGATGGTTTTTACCGTGCTCCTCTTGCCGAAAAAGACGACCAACGCTGATAACGGCATGGATAACAGACTGCCTATAAGCATGGGAAGCATCGGGATAAGCACCAGCGAAAACAGCAAGGAAACGTAGTAGGCAAAGCCAACATGCGAGCCTATGCCGAAGGGCAACAGCACCACTAAAATGGAAATGGCGGTAGTTATCACCTCGTTGATATACGCCACGGTGAGCTTTGCGATAAATATCACATGAGCGCGTACGGGCAGGTACAGCAGTTTGTCCGCGTCCTTTGTCACATACACGTTGGACATTATGGAATGAGTGCCGAACATCAACACCAAGCCTTGACAAATAAGCGTCAAAAACGTGGCTATGTAGACGTTGCCCTCCGAATACTTGCCGATATAGAACATCGCCACGGCAATGGACAGGCATATGGGCAAAAAACATACGGCTAAAAGCACCCAATACGCCACTGTGGTGCGAATGCGTTTTTTCTTTGTATCCGCAGTTGCAAAGCTCTTTTTGTACTGCTGAACAAACATTATCCGTACAAGGGACAAATACTTTTTCATTTACCTTCTCCGTCGGAAGTTATGGTCAAAAAGAGACTTTCCAAAGACACTTTGTCGTCGGCGCGGATATTTTCCAAGGTATCCACCGCCACAAGTTTGCCGTGATTTATGATGCCTATTCTGTCACACACCTTTTCCACCACGTCGATAACGTGCGAACTGAAAAACACCGTGTTGCCCATATCGGCGTGTTTGCGCATCAACTGCTTCAATTGATATGCCGACTGCGGATCGAGACCTGTCAACGGCTCGTCCAATATCCACACCTTCGGCTCGTGCACAAGCGCGGCTATGACGGAAAGCTTTTGTTTCATTCCGTGAGAATAGGAACTTATCATGTTGGGCAAGACGTCCGTCATGTCAAACAACGAGGCGTACTCCTCTATCTTTTGTTTGAGCGTTGCGCTTTTGACGCCGTACATCGTGCCGATGAAATTGAGATATTCGATGCCTTTGAGCGTTTCGTACACGTCGTGATCGTCGGGCACAAACCCGATAACAGACTTTGCGCCGATAGGGTTTTCGGCAATGTTGACGCCGTCTATCTGTATGGTACCGCTGTCAGGCGTCAATATCCCCGTTATCATCTTTATGGTAGTAGACTTGCCTGCGCCGTTGGGACCTAAAAAACCGAATATCTCGCCTGCCTTTATCTCCAACGTGAGGCTGTCCACCGCTTTGACGGAGGATTTGGCATAAGTTTTGGATACGTCGTATAGTTTTATCATCAATTTCTCCTGCTAAAATTTATTGCCGAAAAACGCTTTGTCGCGTATAAGTCGATTGTGCAAGGTTTTGTGCCTATACACACCGAGGCGCTACACGTCGTCCCCGTCGAACCACTTGTTGGGAACTTTCTGCTTGGAGTAGTCCCGCTTGTTCTTGGGCTGACGGCAACCGACGTCCAAGCCGTTACCGCTGGGAACGTAAAAGACTGCGTCCTTGACCTCGTCGGGCAGATATTGCTGTTCTACCCATCCACCGTAGTTGTGAGGATATTTGTAGGGCGTTTGATCCGTCTCTTCCGTACTGCGCGAATAGTTTTGGTCCATAAGATAGCTGGGCACGCGCGCCGTGGGATGTTCCTTGGCGCTTTCCTCGGCAGAATACAAGGCGTTGACAACGCTGTTGGATTTGGGACAGTTGCAAATGTACAATATAGCTTCCGTCAAGGGAATACGCCCTTCGGGCAGACCTATATTTTGAAATGCCGTCAACGCGCTCGTCGCCACCACCAATGCCATTGGATCCGCCAGACCGACGTCCTCGGAGGCGTGTATCACAATGCGCCTTGCAAGCAACAACGGATCGGTGCCCGCTTCCAAAAGCCGTTCGAACCAAAACATTGCCGCATTGGCGTCGCTTCCGCGCATGCTCTTGATAAAGGCGCTGATCATATCGTAGTACATTCCCGTATCCACCGAGAGCGCCTTGCGTTGCATGGATTGCGAAGCAACAAGTCGCGTGACGTGAACGGAACCGTCCTGTTCCACGTCGGTGGTCATTACGGCAAGCTCCAAGGCGTTGTAGGCGTTGCGAAGATCTCCCGAAGCCGTGTCGCATATGTAATCCATTGCGTCCTCGTCAACGACTATCTTGCGGTGAGAAAGCACGGCGTCCCGTTTCAACGCCTCGTCAAGTCCTTGTCGGATATCCTCTTTGGTCAGCGGAAGAAATTCGAACACTCTGCAACGGGAAACGATGGCTCGCGTCATTGCCACATAGGGGTTTTCCGTCGTGGAGCCGATAAGGGTGATGTAGCCCTTTTCGATAGCAGGCAACATACAGTCGCTTTGCGCCTTGTTCCAACGGTGACACTCGTCCAAAAGCAGATAGGTCTTTTGCCCGTAGGCGTTGAAACGGCGCGTAGCCTCGTCAATTATCTTTTTGGCGTCCGCCACACCCGAACTTACAGCATTGAGCCGTTCGAAATGACTGCCCGTGGTATTGGCGATGACATTGGCAAGACTGGTTTTGCCCGTGCCCGGTGCGCCCCAAAAAATACAACTGCCCAACTTGTCCGCCTTGATTGCGCGACAAAGCAAGGAGCCTTCGAAAATTATGTGCTTTTGCCCGATAAATTCCGACAGCACCCTTGGACGCATGCGCTCGGCAAGGGGGATGTTAGCAACTTTTTCTTCCTCGAAAATGGAATTTTGTTCATATTTAGCCATGTTACTATTGTAGCAAACTTTGCAACTTTTAGCAAGGCAATAGCGGTATAAATAAAATTATACTCAAATAAAAATTTGTAAATAGATGAGAGTGAAAAATTAGCGAAAAAACAACCCGACGCGTTTATTGCTTGGGCAAGGAGCCCTTTTGCCGAGAAAACGCCACGCCGAACCACAATTTCAAAAGTCGCTTTCCCCCGAGAGACATCAACCCTTTGCCTTCCTCGTCCAAATTTTTGTACGCATTGTGCATTCCGCGCACGGAAGATATAAATTTTTTGGATATATCGGTAAAAGTGCTTTCGCCTGCACCCTCCACCACGGCAAAAATCGCCTTTACCATTTTGCGACGCGTAGGCATATCCATGCCAGCAAGCCATTTGCCGAACGCCTCGTCAAATATCTCGGAAGTGCGGGACGTTTTGGGAACCTTTTTGAAGCAATTGCCCTTGACTATCCAGGAAAAGGGGTTGTGTTGCAAAAGCAAAAGCGTGTTGCAGTCTACGACGTCGTAAACGTCGTGCGTTTCCAACAGCATGCCCACAACGGAATCGCGCGGTACAGTCTTGAAAATGCGCGAGGATATCTCGACATAGGCGGGCTGTTCGTAGATACTTTCGCGAAAACCCGGTCCGTCGTGGTCGTAGACAGCCACAATGCGCTTTTTGACGTCACTTTGCGCGTAAGTGGAGGCATACACAGCCAAATTTCCGCCCTTGCTGTGTCCGCCCACGATAAGCTCGCCATCTACTGTCGAGGCAACGATGTTGAGATAATTTTGCGCATAGGCGTGAGAGGGCACCGTTTTGAGAAAGGACATGTTGAAGTCCTCTTTCCAACCGACTACGGTCGTATCCGTACCGCGAAAGGCGACATACGCCACGCCATTTGGCAACACAAAGGTGACGCCCGCAAAACGCAGGGCGCGCTTGTCGCTGTTGCGTTGACGAAACAAGCCGATCTTCACATCTTTGAAACGGGGACTTTTTGCCACGGCGTGCATGAGCTTTTCGTTTGCCTTGGGAAAAAATGTGTCCTTTGCCATTTGTTCGCAATGAGGCAAAAGTTCTGAAAACGTGGCAAAAGGCACACGGCTGAGCGATCTCGGATATTGCAAATACGCCAATTGAGACAGCACAAGACTGTCCGCTTCGTTGAAGGGACAGACGTGAAAATCTGCTTTGTTTTTGTTGACGTAGGTTGTGATGTTCATATTTTACAGTATATCCAAAAAGGTGTGAGAGTGTCAATATTTTTTTTGCAAAAATCAAGACATGGGGTTGGAATTTTTCGATTTGCGAAGTCTTGCCCAAACAAATATTTTGTCCAGCCACATACCGATAAGTTGCCTTCCGCCGTTGCTGAAAAGTTCCTTGCTTTCTTCGTCCAACTTGTCGAATGTTTTGCGCATAAGGCGCAATTTGTGCATCGGGCGCACCAAAAAGTCTCCCACCGTTTTGGCTCCGCTACCCTCCACCACGGTAAACACCGTTTTTACAAACTTCTTCTTTTCGGACTGATCCATTTGCGCAAGCCACTCCGTCAACGCCTTGTCCGTCGCCTGCGACGCGCGCGTTGTTTTGGGGAGTTTTTTGAAGCCATCCCCCTTTACCTGCCATGTGAATGGATCGTGCTGACCAATGGAAACGCCACTGCTTTCCACCACTTCGTACTTGTCGGAGGCGGTGAGCAACATGCCCACAATGGAGTCGTGCGGAACGGTTTTGCGCACCTTGTCGGCAACGGCGTGAAAACGCGGATCGCCGAAAATATCCCACCTGAACCCGGGACCGTCGTGGTCGAACACGCAGGAGATCCTGTCCTGCACCTGTTTGGGTGCAAACGTCGCCGAAAACGTGGAAAGATTTCCCCCTTTGCTCAATCCGCCCACCGTCAACACTCCTTGCGTGCGGGAGGCAACGTCGCACAAATATTTTAGCCCTATCCTTTGCGTGGGAATGACGTCCATAAGCGCCATTTTGAGGTTTTCTTTCCAACCGACGAGGGACGTGCCCGTTCCGCGGAAAGATATGTGCCAACTTTCGGGAGTGAGCCGAAAGGTCACGGCGGAGAAACGAACGTCCTGCTTTTCGATGTTGCGCCGACGAAAATAGCCCACCTCTACCCCAGCGAAACGAGGGCTTTTGCGTATCGCTTTGAGCAAACGGACGTTTTGCTTGTACAAAAGCGTTCCCGCGACAAGCTGTTCGATGTTCTCCGCCAACTCGGCAAGCGTATGCTTGGGCGCAAGCGTTTGCGCATGAGAAAAGTTGAGATAGGCAAGTTCGGCAAAGACAAGGCTGTCCACTTCGTTTATGGGACTTGCCTCAAACGTCGATTTGCTTTTTTTTACATAGTCGATGATGTTCATATAGTCAAAAAACCACTGTGATCATTATATTTGTCTGCGCGCACGATCGTTCCAAACGACGGAGCAACTGCCACGACATTGCCCAAACGACAAAATGACGACGCTATGCCAACGAGCGGTTTTGTCTTGCGCGACAGCAAACTATCTCTCAAAATGCACGTCGTTACACCGCCTGCGCTATTCGGGAAAACCCTTTTGCGGAAAAAGTCGGACAGACGCAATGGGAAAACGGCGAAGGGATATCATTTTGCAATATCCGACGACGAGACTTCGCATTTGTACGTTTTGTCGGCGGGCTATCCCAGAAAATGCACGTCGTCACACCGCTTGCGCATAACTTGGTCGGGAGGATCGTTCTTTTGCCCGTGCAACAAGTTCAAGGTGCGCAAATCAAAGAGCGCAATGTCGGTAAACGTAAAATATTATAAAACACAAACGTTATCAAGTCAACAACAAAAGCGCACTGTTAGTTGCTTGTTGTTGCAAACTGCGACAATTTGTGATACAATTGCAACAACAAAACAAGGAGGGACAAAATGATAGAACTGCGCGGAAAATACGGCACAGCCATTGTCTACGCCGACATCGCCGACGAGGAAAGCATATCGCAAATAATAGAACTTTGCAATCAGCCCATGTCGGAAGGGCAAAAAATACGCATGATGCCCGACGTCCATGCAGGTGCAGGCTGTACCGTAGGCACCACCATGACGGTGGGAGACAAAATCGTCCCCAACCTTGTGGGCGTGGACATAGGGTGCGGAATGGAAGTTTCCTATCTTGCGCAAAAGGACATCGACTTTGCATTGTTGGACGAAGCCGTGCGTCGTAGCGTGCCCTCGGGAGCAGAAACGCGCGCTTTTGCTCACAAATACGCAAAGGATATTTCCCTCAAAGAACTGCGGTGCTACAAAAACGTGGATATCGACTACGCCCGACTTTCTCTCGGCACTTTGGGCGGAGGAAATCACTTTGTGGAAGTGGACAGAGATTCGCAGGGCAGATTGATGCTTGTGGTACACTCGGGAAGCCGTCACCTCGGCTTGGAAGTTGCAACATACTATCAAAAACTGGCGTACAAAACGCTTGCGCGACAGTCTGACTACTTGATCATCCAACAACTGAAAGCGGAGGGCAGAAACAGCGAGATAGAAAAGGCGCTCAAAACCAATGCGCGCTTGCGCGTTCCCGAACATCTTGCCTACTGCGAGGGCGGTTTGTTCGACGACTATGTGCACGACATGAAGATCGTTCAAAAATTTGCCGAACTTAACCGCAAGGCGATAACGGACTCCATTGTGAGCGATTACGGCTTGAATGTGACGGATAGTTTTACCACTGTGCACAACTACCTCGACACGGAAAATATGATCTTGCGCAAGGGAGCCGTTTCCGCGCAAAAGGGCGAAAAATTGATAATTCCCATCAACATGAGGGACGGCGCGCTTATTTGCATAGGCAAAGGCAATGCAGAGTGGAATTTTTCCGCACCGCACGGAGCAGGCAGACTGTTTAGCCGAGGCAAAGCCAAAACGGAATTGAGCCTGACGGAATTTGAGGAGCAAATGAAGGGGATATACTCCACATCCGTGGGACAAAGCACTTTGGACGAATCGCCCATGGCATACAAACCCATGCAGTCCATAATAGACAACGTAGCCGACACCGTGGAAATTACCGACATAGTAAAACCACTTTACAACTTCAAATCGGCAGAGCGCAGATAAAAACATGCGCACACCGCTTGGAGATGCCTCGTTGAGTTTTTTTGAAACAAAACATATCCTGACATTTGTCGCAAATGAATATTTTTTCAAAATGACAGCAAAAACGGCTTGAAATACTTTAATTCCAAGTCGTTTTTTGTGTGTTGTGTGAAAAATGTTTGGTGTAAAAGTTTACGAATTGAAGTTTTGTTATTACCGTTGAGTTAAAATTTTACTTATGTATTCGTCGATGGACTTTTGCACCACCTGCTTGGCGACGTCTGCGTCGTGCACCTCCGATACGGACGTGGGCTTGTTTTCCAATTCCTTGTAAACGCGGAAAAAGTGTTGCATCTCGTCAAAAATGTGAGAAGGAAGTTCCTTTATCGATTTGTACCCGTTGTAGGTGGGATCGGTAAAGGGGATCGCTATCACCTTTTCGTCGCAAGAACCGTTGTCGTTCATGATGATGACGCCGATAGGATAGCAACGCACAAGGCTGTGGGCAAGCAACGGCTCCGAGCACAGCACCAACACGTCCATGGGATCGCCGTCATCGGCAAGCGTGCGGGGAATAAACCCGTAATTTGCGGGATAATGCGTGGACGTGTACAAAATTCTGTCCAAAACGAGCAGACCTGTTTCCTTGTCCAACTCGTATTTCATTTTACTGCCCTTTGTTATTTCTATCACCGCGTAAAAGTCGTCGGAATGTATGCGACTGCGCGATATATCGTGCCAAATATTCATTTTTTTCCTCCTGTTATTATTGATAGTGAAATTGCTTTGCAAATTGAATGAAGTTTGCCGAATCGGAATACAAACTTCCGCTCTTGGACCAAATGAGCACAATGTCCTGATAGATCGGTTGATCCAACGCTATGCATACAAGCTCGCTGTCCATCTCGGCGACCTGTCTGTACAAAAAGGCGCCCGCGTTGCCGTAACTTAAAAACTTCTTTATCGTGTACAGCTGTGAAGAGTTGAGCAAAATGTCGGGATCTACGCCCACTTCCGAAAAGGCGCGCTTGATGACGATGTTCTGATAGCTATCCGCCTTGAACAAAATGATGTGCTCTTTTGCCAATTCCTTGAAAGAAATGCGCTTGCAATTTGCCAACGGGTGATTTTTGCTTACGCAAAACACCAATTCTGTGGAAACAAGGGGCAACAGATTGTAGGAATCGGTAACGGCGTTGTCCAAAATGGTGATGCCGAGATCCACCGAATTGGCGTCTACAAGTTTGCGCGCCTGCAAAGAGCCCGTTTCCAACATCTCCAACTCCACGTTGGGATACAGCGTGCTGTATGCGTTGAACATGGGCGGAAACAGAAAGGTGCTTATCATGGCGGGCACGGCGATCTTTACATGGTTGTGGTTGTTGCCCATGTCCTTCATTTGAGTGGCAAGCGTGTCCACAGACTGCAAAATGTAGTTGATCTTGTCCAAAAAGAACTGCCCTTCCATTGTGAGTTGCAATCGGTTGTGTCTGCGATGAAACAACTTGACGCCGAACTCGTCCTCCAATTCTTTTAGACAAAAAGAAATGGTCGGTTGACTTACAAAAAGTTCTTCTGCCGCCTTTGTGATACTGCCGTAACGGCAGACTGTTTGAAAATATCTCATTTGTAGAAGCTTCATACACGCACCTATAAATTAGAAAAATCTTGTTCAAATCCAAGTTGAGCAAGTTTTGACTATGCTATTATAGCAGGTAATGCCAAATAAATCAACACAAAAAACGCTTGTTTTACGCCAATTATAACAATTTTTGACGATTTTAGAATATTATGTCTGAAATAGTAGTATGTAAAATGCGATTTTTCGTCATTGTTCAACGTTTTTGA
>CANQJK010000027.1 GCA_947624235.1 uncultured Clostridia bacterium
GTGGGCTTGTATCCGTTGAAATCCGTTTCCTCGTCCAATACGGGCGATGCCTGAGTTATAAGTTTTTCGTTGAGCGCAGGGGCGTAGACGGCAATGGGTTTGAGCGCGCTTCCCACCTGACGGCGCATGCCCGCCGTGTCTCCGCGCAGATAGTACGCCTCTATCCCGCCTTTGTTGTTGAGCACGGCGACGGACAGATCGGCAAGCGTTCCGTTTTTGTTTGCAGTGACGTCATTGCTTGCCAACGAATAAAGCTCTTTTTGAATTTGCTGATCGCAATAGGTCTCTATGACAAAGTCGGATTTTGCCAATTGCATGGGAGTCATGTTGAGCAATCTGCACGCCTCCTGCATAACTCCGTACACATAATTTTTTTCTTTTCTGCCCGATTGAGGACAATATGTTATTTCGCTTTGGCGTGCTTGGTTATAGGCGTCGAGATCGATAAAGCCCTGATCCAACATCATTTTTAGCACCAAATCACGTCGCGAGGCACATTTTTGGGGATTTTTGTCGGGCGCATACACATTGGGTGCTTTTATCATGCCTGCAAGTATCGCGCTTTCCGAAACAGTGAGGTCAGTTGCGCTTTTGTTAAAATAGACATTGGAAGCCGTTTCTATTCCGTATGCGTTTCGTCCGAAGTATATTGTGTTGAGGTACATTTCCAATATCTCATTTTTGCTGTAAGAGTTTTCCAGTTCTCTTGCAAGAAACATCTCGTTTAGTTTCCGTTTCAAATTTTTGCCGTTGTCGAGATGTGTGTTTTTTATCAGTTGTTGACTGATGGTGGAAGCGCCTTCCTTGTAACTTCCGCTTTTGAGATTGTGCAATATTGCCCCTGCAACGCGCATGTAGTCGATGCCGTCGTGACGGAAAAACCGTTTGTCCTCCACGGCGACGAATGCCATGTAGGTGTAATCGTGCAGAGCGGATAGCGGTATCTGTTTTACGTTGTTCAGATACAACGGTTCCTGCAACTGCTTGCCCTCGTTATCCAACACCGTCAAAGAGGTGTACACTTCGTTGAGACGTCCCTTGTCGAAGGAAACATAACTCGGGCTGTTTTTCAATTGCACAACGTATGTTACTCCGCCAATGACGGCACATACTATCAACGACGCCGTCACAAGCGCAAAAATCTTCCAAAACTTCTTCTTCATATCACTAATATTGTTTGTGATTTGCATTTTTATATTTATTTCTCTTGAAAAATATTGTAAATAATAGTAAAATATATAGATGTGAAAGTATGTCGTAATGTGACGATCGGAGGAGTATTTTGAATTATTTTATTCACACGTACGGCTGTCAGATGAATATCCACGATTCGGAAAAAATCGCAGGTATTTTGGAGGGCATGGGCTACAAGCCTTGTGACAATGCCGAACAGGCGGATATTGTCGTGTTCAACACCTGTTGTATCCGCGAGACTGCCGAACAAAAAATCTACGGACACATCGGAGCCTTGAAGAAACTCAAAAAAAGCAATCCCAACCTTATCGCAGTAGTGTGCGGATGTATGTCTCAGCAGGAAGGAGTTGCGGAAAAAATTCGCACAAGCTATCCTTTTGTTGACATTGTGCTGGGTACAAGCAATCTCAATTTGCTTGCAAAAGCAATAGAGGACGTCGGCAAGAAGAAAAGATTTGTAAATACCGATTTTTTGTGCTATCGCGAAGAAGATTTTATGCAGTCGCGCACAAGTTTTCCCAACGCCTGGGTAAACATCAACTACGGTTGCAACAACTTCTGCACCTATTGCATCGTGCCGTATGTTCGCGGACGGGAGAGAAGCCGTCCCATCGACGACGTGCTCAAAGAAGTGAAAGACCTTGTTGCACAGGGTTACAAAGAGATCACTCTTCTCGGGCAAAACGTCAATTCCTACGGGCACGATATCGGCGACGTCACGTTTTCTATGCTTTTGCGAGAAATTGGCAAAATAGATGGGAAATTTCGGTTGCGCTTTATGACTTCGCACCCAAAAGATCTATCGCAGGATGTGATCGACGCCATTGCAAGTTATCCTAACATTTGCAACAACATTCACCTGCCTGTGCAAAGCGGAAGTACGGAAATTTTGCGCAAAATGAACCGCAGATACACTCGCGAAGATTATATCGCGCTTGTGGACAGGATCCGCGATAAAATACCTGACGTGGGCATCACAACGGACATAATGGTGGGCTTCCCCGGTGAAACGGATAGAGACTTTGAGGATACTTTGGATCTGGTGCGTCGCGTCAAATTCAGCTCGGCTTTTTGCTTTGTGTATTCCAGACGCAAGGGCACTCCCGCCTATTCGATGGAGCAAATACCTTACGCCGTCAAAAAAGAACGCATTACCAAACTTTTGGCTTGTCAAAACCAAGTTACCAAGGAAATTAGCGCAACAATGGTGGGCAAACGCTACGAAGTATTGGTAGAGGGCGCAAACTTTCGCTACAAAAACACAATGTGTGGCAGAACGGAAAGCGGAAGATTGGTAAACTTTCAATGCGACGAATCGCAAACAGGACAATTTGTCACTGTACAAATAGAACGTGCCAGTTCGGCAACGCTTTGGGGAGTAGTTACGGAGGAAAAATGAACGAAAAACTATCGCCGATGATGAAGAACTATCTGCAAACAAAGGAACAGTACAAGGATTGTATCCTGTTGTATCGCTTGGGCGATTTTTACGAAATGTTCTTTGAGGACGCCGAAAAAGCAAGCAGAATTCTCGACCTGACTCTTACGGGCAAAAATTGCGGTCTGGAAGAACGCGCGCCCATGTGTGGCGTACCCTTTCACGCTGTGGACGCCTACATAGCCAAGCTGATAAACGCAGGAGAAAAGGTGGCTATATGCGAACAGCTCAGCGAGCCTAACGGCAGACAGCTTGTCGATCGCGCCGTGGTGCGGGTGATAACTCCCGGTACCGTGATGGACAGCGACATTTTGGAGGAAAACAAAAGCAATTTCATTGCCTCGGTCTACATAGAAAACAAGGTGGGAATTGCCATTTGCGACCTGACAACGGGAGACGTTTTCGTATCCGAATTTGACGGAGCGGGTTTTTTGAAGGAAATGCAGGAATTTTTGGTTTCCTATCGCCCGTCCGAGGTGCTGTGCAACGACGAGGCAAAAAGAACGTCGTCCATGCTCGAATGCGTAAAAGCGGGCTATATCCCCGAATTTTCCCTCTACGAGGAGAGCAACTTCGACAAGCGCGTCGCGCGCGAAAAGATATTGCAATGCTACAAAGTGAACACTTTGGACGGTTTCGGCTTGCACGGAAAAGGCAACGCCGTTTGCGCGTGCGGAGCGTTGTTCAACTATCTGAGGGAAACTCAAAAACGCGATCTGCCTCACCTTAAACCCATAAAGTATGTGGAAAAAAGCAAGTATATGTCTATTGACATAAAGACGCGCAAAAACCTCGAATTGACCGTTTCGTACCGAGAGGGCAAGAAGAAGGGCAGTTTGCTGTGGCTCTTGGACAAAACTCAAACGGGCATGGGCGCGCGTTCGCTATCCGATTGGGTGGATCGCCCGTTGCAAAAGGCTTCGCAAATAAACGCACGTTTAGACGGCGTGGACGAGTTGTTCCGCAATTACATCTTGCGGGCAGATCTCGGCAAAGTGTTGCACGGGATAAACGATATAGAACGTCTTGTCGGCAAAATAGCCTACAACAACGTCACACCCAAGGATTGCGTAGCGCTGAAAGATTCCCTCAAAGCCCTGCCCGACGTAAAAAAACTTATCGCAAAGTTGCAAAGCAAAATTTTGCGCGATATAGATAACTCCATTTCCGTTTTGCCCGAAGTCGCCGATTTGTTGGAACGCGCCATAATGCCCGACGTACCCACGATCATTCGCGATACCACGGACTACATCAAGGAAGGCTACAATGCCGAGTTGGACGAATTGTACGACCTTGCAAAAAACGGTGGTGCGCGAATTTCCGCCTTGGAAGAATACGAGCGCAACCGCACGGGTATCAAAAATCTCAAATTGGGCTACAACAAGATCTTCGGGTATTATTTTGAGATAACCAACTCCATGTTGAGCCTCACTCCGGAAAACTTTATCAGAAAGCAAACGCTGACCACGGGCGAACGGTTTGTCAGCCCCGAGTTGAAAGAACTGGAAGAAAAGATGCTTTCGGCAATGGAGAACAAAACCAAGCTTCAAAAAAAGCTTTTTGAAGAACTTCGCAACAAACTTTTGCCATATATCCCCGCATTGCAACAAACGGCAACGGCAATCGGCGCTTTGGACTGCATCAACTCGTTGGCAAACGTGGCGCAAGCAAACGGATATTGCAAGCCGAAAATAAACACGTCGGGAACGCAACTCAACATTATCGAAGGTCGTCACCCGATCGTAGAGTGCTACATAAAACGCGACAATTTCATCACCAACGACATTCATCTCGACACCGAAGAAAACCGCACGTTGATAATTACCGGTCCCAACATGGCGGGTAAAAGCACATACATGCGTCAAGTCGCCCTTATCACGCTTATGGCGCATATCGGTTCCTTTGTGCCTGCCAAAAGCGCCGAGATCCCCATTGTGGACAAGATATTTACCCGTGTGGGCGCAAGCGACGACATCGCTTTCAATCAAAGCACCTTTATGGTGGAGATGGTGGAAGTGGCAAACATCCTCAACAATGCTACCCAAAACAGCCTTATCATTTTGGACGAAGTGGGACGCGGAACAAGCACTTTCGACGGACTTTCCATTGCTTGGGCGGTCATGGAATACGTATCACAAAAGATACGCGCAAAAACTTTGTTTTCTACTCACTATCACGAGTTGACGGACCTCGAAGGACGCGTGGACGGCGTAAAAAACTATCGCGTAACGGTAAAAGAACTAAACGGAACGATAGTGTTTTTGCACAAGATAGCGCGGGGCGGTACAAACAAAAGTTTCGGTATCGAAGTGGCTTCCCTTGCAGGCGTGCCAAAGGAAGTTTGTTCTCGCGCGCGCGAAATAGTCACGATGTTGGAAAACAGCAATATAAGTCTGAACATGGACGAGCTTCAACAGGCGCAAAACACGCGCAACGTCACAAAGACCTCGCAGGAAGTGGCGTCAATATTGCGCGATATAGATATGAACAGGATATCGCCCATAGAAGCTTTTGACATTCTTAATTCGTTGGTAAAAAAGGTAAAAGAAAATGGCTAAAATAAATGTGTTAAGCCCCGATGTTTACAATCTTATCTCCGCGGGCGAAGTGGTGGAAAAACCCTACGGCGCAGTGAAAGAATTGGTGGAAAACAGCATTGACGCAGGGGCTACCCGTATTGTGATAGAAGTGGCAAACGGCGGTTTCGATGTTATCTCCGTCACAGACAACGGTTGCGGAATAAGAGAAGAGGACGTGGAATTGGCGTTTGTAAAACACGCCACGAGCAAACTTTTCTATGCCGACGATCTTTACGCGGTGCAGACGTTGGGTTTCAGGGGAGAGGCGCTATCCAGTATTTCCGCCGTGTCGCGAGTAAAGCTTACCACTCGCACTTACGACAGCGAAACGGGCGTTTGCGTGCTTATAGAAGACGGCGTCGTAAAAGACAAACAGTATGTTCCCGCAAACATCGGAACCAAAATCGAGGTAAGAGATCTTTTTTACAACACACCCGCGCGTAAAAAGTTTTTTAAAAGTCCCGCTCACGAATCGGCGGAAATAACCAAATTCGTAGCCAGACTTATTTTGACAAATTACAATTTGGATATATCTTACATTTTGGACGGAAAACAGATATATTCCACAAAAGGCGAAGGGTTGCAAGAGGCGATTTTTGCCGTTTACGGCTCGGAATGTTTGCAAAATTGCTTAAAAATAGCCTACTGTCGCGACGGATTGCGCATAGAAGGATATGTTGGCAGTCCCGAATACACCAAGGCAAACAAAAATTATCAGACGCTATCCGTAAACGGGCGGTGCATTTACGATCAAGGCATATCCGCTTCTATAATGCAGGCGTACAAACCGTATTTGATGGTACGCAAATTCCCTTTTTATGTGCTCAATTTGGATATACCCTGCGACAAAGTAGACGTAAACGTTCACCCGAAAAAGAGTGAGGTGCGGTTTGCCGATTCGCGCAAGGTGTGTTCGGCGTTCTACCATGCGGTGGAGGACGTGCTTGTTCAATTTGTCAACGACCGCATAGATCAAACATTCAATCCTCCCGAAGAGCCTCCCGCGCGGACATATACGCCCGAGGAATTCAAGGCGGTATTCAACGATCTGGCGAATAGCGGAGAGTTGGAAATGATGAATCGCGAACAACTGAAAGATGTGGAAGCGATCGAAGAAGCAACGCTCGTGGCAGAAAGGCAACAATCGCTTTCCGAATTGGCAGACAGGTTGGAACGCGAAGTTACCGTGGAAAAAGCGCGCAAAAATATGGGTATCGACGCGAATTCGCAGGTAGAACAACGGGCGTATATCACTATTCCGCCCACTCCCAAGCCTTTGATCGTTACCAAAAGCGAAGAGGACGAACTGTTTGACAGAGCGCGGATACTCGGCGTGGCATTCAAAACGTATCTTATATTGGAAATAGACGACAAAGTAATATTCGTAGACCAACACGCCGCGCACGAACGCATTTTGTTTGACAAGTTTATGCAACAGCGCACATCGGATATGCAACCTGTGTTGATCCCCTACGTATTTACCGTCTCGGACGAGGAAGCGCTGTTTTTGGAGGAAAACAAGGACAACATACTGTCGGCAGGGATAGAATTGGAACCATTCGGACACAACACCTACCGCATAATTGCCGTATCCACATTGCTTTCCGACATCAAAATGGATGAGTTTGTGAGTTATTTGCTATCGGGAATGGAAGATTTCAAGTTGGACGACCGCACATTGATAGTGGAAACCTTGGCAAAAAAAGCGTGCAAAGCGGCGGTAAAAGCGGGATATACGCTAAACGAATACGAAATTAAGTACATTTTGAAACAGGTGTGCGATAACAAGATATTGCAATGTCCGCACGGCAGACCGATAACCGTCATTTTTGAAAAAAGTCAAATAGAAAAAATGTTTAAGAGGATCGTGTAATGAAAACCATTGTGGGAATTACAGGCACGACCTCTGTGGGCAAATCGGCGGTTGCGGTGCAATTGGCAAAACATCTCGGCAGTGAGATAGTGTCTGCGGATTCCATGCAGATATATCGCGGAATGAACATCGGAACGGCAAAGATCACTCCCGCCGAAATGCAGGGGGTTGTTCACCATATGTTGGACGTGGCAGAGCCGAACGAGCCTTATTCCGCCTTTTTATATCAACAGCAGGCGTCGCAAATTATCGACGGCTTGCATTTGCCCGTCATTGTTGGGGGCACGGGATTTTATTTTGACAGCCTTTTGTATCCGCCCGAATACGGCAATGCGTCGGAGGGAACGAGAGAACGCTTGTTGGAGACCTACCGAAACGAAGGTTTGGAAGCGCTAAAAAGCTTGCTTTGGAGTTTGGACAAGGACGCATACGAACAGATAGACGTAAACAACGTCAAAAGGGTGATACGCGCGATCGAGATTGCTCAAAGCGGTAACAGTCGTGCAAAAGGTACAGGAAAAAGCCGTCCTCGCTACAATATGATATTGTTTGTTTTGGAGCGCAACAGGGAGGATCTGTACCGTCAAATTGATGCCCGAGTGGACAAAATGGTGCAGGACGGTCTTGTTGACGAGGTAAAAAATCTTGTAGATACTTACGGAATTTGCGATACGCCTGCCTTTTGTGCAATCGGATACAAAGAAATGATAGACCACTTGCAGGGCAATGTAACGTTTGAACAGGCTGTTGCGCAAATAAAGATAAATACGCGTCACTATGCAAAAAGACAAACAACATATTTCAAAAAAATGAATGCGACGCATATATCGGTGGAAAACAAGAGCATAGCGCAGATAACGGAGCTTTTGCTCGAAGAACTGAAAGATAAAAATATCGTATAAAACGAGGTCGATATGAACAAAGAAATTGCAGAAGCACTTAACAATACAAAGGAAATTTTTGAAGAAATAAAGGAAATTGCCCTTTTTAATCAAAAAAAGGTTATTGACGCTTTCAGAAACAACGCCGTGGCGCTGAGACACTTCAACGGTACCACCGGGTACGGCTCCGACGACGTGGGAAGAGAAACGCTTTGCAAAGTAGTCGCCGAGATCTTCGAGGCGGACAAGGCGATCGTCAGTCCGCTGATAGCGTCGGGAACGGCCGCAATAACGCTCGCCCTGTTTGGCGTGCTTCGTCCCAAAGACAAGGTGCTTTCGGTGACGGGAAAACCCTACGACACCTTGACGGACGTCGTTTACAAAGAGGGGATAGGCAGTCTCAAAGACTTCGAAATAGAATTTGATACCATCGATCTGTTGGGCGATACTTTTGATTTTGAGGCAATAAGCAATTATTTGCGCTCAAACAAGGTGAAAATGGTGTACATACAACGCTCGCGCGGATACGCTTGGAGACCTGCTCTTTCCATTGAACAAATAGAACAAATTTGCAAATTCGTCAAGAACATAGACAAAGACATTATTGTATTCTGCGACAATTGCTACGGAGAATTTGTGGAAGAGCACGAACCGACGGCGGTGGGAGCAGATCTGTGCGCAGGTTCCTTTATCAAAAATATAGGAGGAGGGCTTGCGCCCACGGGCGGATACGTTGTCGGGCGAGATAGTCTGGTAGATCTGGTGGCAGGCAGACTCACGGCTCCATCGATAGGAATGGAAACAGGCTCGTATCAGGCGGGCTATCGATTATTTTATCAAGGACTGTTTATGGCTCCGCACACTGTGTGTCAAGCATTGGAGATATCAACGCTCTTTTCCTATATCTTGACAAAAAGAGGCTACGAAGTAACGCCCAAAGTAGGGGAGCACAGAGGGGATATTGTTTGCGCGATAAAGTTGCGCGATCCCGACAAAGCGATAAAATTCTGTCAAGCAGTGCAGAGTATTTCTCCCGTGGACGGCTTTGTTAAGCCCGAACCGTGGCAACAAGCAGGTTATGCAGACAAAGTGATAATGGCCGCAGGCTGTTTTGTAGAGGGAGCGTCTATCGAATTGAGCTGTGACGGACCGATGCGTGAGCCTTACACTGTGTATTTGCAGGGCGGATTGACTATTGAACACGGCATTTTGGCGCTGGAAAAAGTCTTGTCGTCGCTCGATCAAGACTAAATTTACCCTCATAAACATTCGTTTTGTATACAAAATTATGTTTAATTATTTTACAAAATGACGTTTTGGAGAATACTATGTTAGAAATAATAGTGTGAAACGACAAAATTGAACATAAAAAGGGCAGTGGCATTGAAAAACCAAGCGGATAGCGACAGGGAGAATTTATGAAATTTGGGAAAAAACTGGCAAATCTACGAGAAGAAAAAGGGTTGACGCAGGAAGAACTTGCAGGTGAATTTCAAGTTTCTCGCCAAACAATATCCGATTGGGAAAGCGACAAGGTCGATATCGACGATGAGACGGTCGCAAAAATTTGTCGCTGTTTCAACGTAGACATCAACTATCTATGCGATGATGAAGATCGGGAAACGCAAGCGGAGCCTGTATGCGTTGACGACAATACCAAAGCGCAAAACGCAAAAAGCGCCTTGGCAATTTGGCGAGTTTCCGTTGCGATAAGTGTGATTTTGTTTGCAATGTTTTGTACGTTGACCGTCGTCGTGGTGTCAATGCTCGTGAACAATAAAGTCGCTATGCCTGTTTTGTTGATCGCGGGATTGGTCCTTTCGGGGCTTGCAACGCTAATGGCGCTCGTCATGTTGATAATTTCCTCCGTTATGTTTGTGAGAAGCAAAAAATCTCTTGCCACTGAAAAGTCGAATATTTGACAATAATATTTTATGAAAATAACCAAACTTTACCCGCAATTCAAATCAAAGGCACTTGTGTTGAGTTACGATGACGGAGTAGAACAGGACGTCAGGCTCGTAAAACTGCTCAACAAATACGATCTCAAGGGTACATTTAATCTTAATTCACAACTTAGTCGGCAACAATTTGTTTGGACTCACGAATGTGGACAACCCATTCGTCGATTGCCTTTACAAGCTGTTTCAAAGTTATACAGCGGACACGAAGTGACAAGTCACAGCCTGACGCACCCTTATATGATAGGGCTTACAAAACAAGAATTGCGCCGTCAAATGTTGGATGACAAGCAAAATTTGGAAAAGGTCTTAAACAAACCCGTGGTGGGATTTGCCGTTCCCTTTGACGTTTGCGACGAGGCGGTCTGCAAATGTGCGCCCGATTTTGGGTTCGAATACGTCCGTATTTCCGCCGAAAGCATGACGTTCGACTCAAATATCGAATTTTTTAGGTGGAAACCGACAATATTCCATCTCAACCCTTATTTTGACCAAGTTGTGGGGGAGTTTTTGCAATGCGATCAGGAATTGGCTCTTTGTACGATCGTCGGACATTCGTATGATTTGGACGTATGCAACATGTGGCAGGATATCGAAGAGATTTTTGCGCGGTTGTCTTTCAATACAAACATAATTTCGATGTGCGCCACAGACTGTTCGCGTTATTTGAACGCAATGCGCCAAATACATATCGACGACGACCGACTTACCAACACAAGCGCAACAAAACTGTATTTTAATATCGACGGAAGAAACGTCTGCCTTGCCCCCAACGAGACTTTTGCCGAGAAAAATTTGTTTTAGACAAACCATTCAAATAAATTCTTCCTTGTTGAAATTCTCCTTTGTTGGCGAGTTTATTTAGCATTTACATATGTGTACTTGACCTTTTCAAACAATTTTTATTGTCCAAATGTAGTGCGTGCACCTTGTCGATACAATTTTGCAACAAAAACTTGGTTTAGAAATAGTAATAAATAATGTTTGTCGGATATTTTTATTTTCCGCGGGCTCACGAGTTTTAGATGTTGTTTAATTAGATCTAATTGCTTAATCGCATGGAAATAAATTTTTTTGAAACACGCAAACAACCATACTCTGATTTTGTGCGCGCCAGTGTGCATAATTTTTCTTCTTTAACACGTTACGTTAGCCCGACTACATTTAATCTTGCCGTCTATAAAAATGGTTTGACAAATAAATTCCTGTACAACCGCCATTTCAGACAAATTTTTTATTTTTATTCGTTTCTTCCAAATTGATTTTTAACGTATTGTTACAACGCAGGCGGTGTAAAAAAAATTTGTGCAACTTTGGTTTGGCTACGATATTTTTTAACTCGTTAGACAGACTTACATCTGATTTTACGCCACAAAGAAGTTGATTATAAAAAAATTCCCGTACAACGCCTTATTTAGACAGATTTCTTTCTTCCAAAGTGTAGTAGTTGCTTTTAAAATGTTTCCTATACGGTAAATATAGTCCTTTGTTCAAACAATATTCCTCTTTTTTTACCCGTTAGATAGACTCATTTTATTTTTACTGTGTACAGTTTGATTGCTAAATCAATTCTTCTATAACCTTTTTATTCGTTTCTCTCAAAATTGATTTTTAACGCGCACACAATTCGCACAATTAAATTAGAGAAAACGGTGTAAAAATTTTTGCGTCCCCATGTGTGTTCTCAGACAATTTTTTCATTTATAAACACCTGGCTTTATCTTTACCGCGCGTACAAGTTGATCGCTAAAAACAATTCCGGTATAACGCCTTATTGGACAGATTTTTTCTTTTCCCAAAGTAGAGTTGCTTTAACATTTTTCCTGCATACAGAATATAGCGCCTCCTGACAGATATTTTTCTATTTTTACCCCGTGACGTCATCATTTAATCTTGCCGTCTATAAAAATGGTTTGACAAATAAATTCCTGTACAATTGTTATTTCAGACAGAAATTTTCATTTACACCCAAATGATTTTTAACGTATTGTGACGGCGCCACCGGTCTAAAAAATATTTGTGCGCATTTGCTTTGTGTGCAAATTTTTTCTGTTTTTTAACCCGTTTAAGACAGACTCATTTTATTTTTATCGGGTACAAGTTTAATTGCAAAAATAAATTTCCCTTACAATCGCATTTGTAGACAGAATTTTATGTTTCATCAAAATTAGTAGGTATTTACCGTTTCCTGCATAAGTGATTTTGTGCGCGCTTGCGGACGGCAGGCAAATTTTTCTTTTTTAACTCGTTTGACTGACTACTAACATTTTATTTTACCGCCTACAAAAGTTGATTACAAAAAAATTCTCGTACAACGCCTTATTTAGACAGAATTTTTTCACTTCCTCAAAACGATTTTAATGTGCAACAATAATTAAATTACAAACCACAAATTATATTAAAGAAAATAACCCTTTTGTTCGCCTGTGAATTTTTGCTCTCAAAAATTATTTTGATTAATTTACCGATTGGTCATTGGCTGAATCTGATTTTTATTTTGTGTGAGCGAGAAGGCTCGGATATTTGATAATTAAAAGAATTTAGAGTTTTTTGATAACTAAAAATATCAAAAAAAATCAATCAGGATCAATATTTCAGCGCCCAAAATCCGATGCTAATTAAACAAAATCTGAAAACCGTCTTGATACCGAGTTTGATAATTGGATCCCCTCCAAAGTCCATTTTGACCACAATCTATTCGCAAAAGTTGTCTTTTGCGAATAGATATATAGATGTGTGGGGGTGACACTTTTTGCAAATCAACTAAAATACCCCTTAACAATTTGTCGCAATAAAGTGCTTGCTCCATCATAATTGAAGGATCCTCGACTTCAAAGAACATTTTGAGCAAAACCTATGACATCCCCGTCAATTGTTTGTGACAAGCTACACTTCTTTTACACATTTTTTTGAACAAATTTCAAAGAACTCTAACTAACTCTATTTTCAAGTTGTTTGCATTAAATCCGTGTAATCGAACACCTCGACCAATCGATCCAGAATATTGGTTATTTTTTCTGTTTTGCAGGCTTCCACAAATCTTTCCGACACAAAAACAGTCCGGGTATCAATCGTAGAAAAGATATCATACTCAACCTCGTTTAAACCATCGAGGTAAAGCTTCGCATCTTTAGGAAGTTTTAAAAAGTCTCTATTTCCTAAACATTTCGAGCAACCACATGTTCGATTATGTACTACGATCAAGCATTCATTCTCTTTATCCACATGTCTCCATCGCAAAGGCTCAAAATGAACTCGCGCTTCAAAGTAAGATTCAACAGACTCAATAGGTTTATGTCGCGTGGTTTCCAGGTGTTTATACTCTCTGATTTCTTCAATACCTTTTAATTGATATTTTCATCATTTTCAAAAATTTTTCAGATACAGCGAGTTGAAAGTTTACAACACCAACAGAAATATCTCCTGCACTGTCCTTATTAAATACAGCAATAAATTTTTCCGGATAAAATATATTATATCTCTCGTAGCCACAATATGGGCACCTAAAAGTAAGATATTCTTCCGTAGGACCTTGATATTCATTTGGTATTTTGTTTGTTGAATTTACACTGAGATATGCATACTTACGATTGTAAAACATATGCGATTCGTCAATTCGATAAAATTTCATGTTTTCACCCATAAACTGATTTTCACACTATTTTTCTTTCGTCAATGCGTGAAAATCATATTGTTATTTTTTCAAACGGACTATTTTGTCTCCAAGAAGCCCCTCGTTTTCTTCAAGAGTTCCTTTCAAAATAAGATCTTTTTGACAAATTATATAATTATTTCTAAATCCGATATTAAAATAGATTTGATACCACTCACCGTAGTCAACCACTGTCTCGATCTCACTGATTGGATTGTTTTTTGACTCCAATATACTTACCTTGTCAATTCTCCCGTCGGCAATTGTTATCTGAGTAGGTAATTTCTTCTTGAGAAATACCGTTCCCTCAACAATCGCCAAACTTACGGCTACAACAAGAATTAAGCCTGCAAGTACACCCCAAAACAACTCTGCCCTTAATATAGACAAAACTATCATAAGAATTACAAATGGCAACGTCGGCAATGAGAATATAATTAAAGATCTTAAAATATCCTTTTTAATATAAAAATGAATGCACTTGGACGACATTGTGCCATTAAACTCTATCATAAATCTCTCCTGTGGTGCTTGTAACATTCTATTTGCAGAATGTTGTGTTGACGGAACTTTTTTTTCGCAGATTAAATTCAGATGACAAGCGCGACTCTGCTCCAACACATTTGTATGATAACATAAAATATTTGTATTGTAAACAATTTTGAAATTTTTCGATGCACCACGTTTTATGCTGATTTTTTTTGTTTTACATTATTATGTCTGAAATTGTATTCTTCAAAATGCCGTTTTTAAGAATAATTTAATAAATTTTACGCACAAAATAAGTGTTTTGCGAGGTAATAGTATTTTCTGGTCGAACGAGAATATGACGTATCTGCGCCATAATACCGTTGTCAAAAGTCAATGCGAAAGGCAACTATTGCACCGCTTGCACAATATTTTATATTTTGAAGACAATATTATTCGCAAAATATTTGCTTTACGAATAGATTTGATGTATAATTTTTGCAGGTAGTTTTTTATTCGCTAATTTTAGTAAAACAATCCAATATCGAGGGGAAAATGAGCAAAACTTATTTTAATGAACGCGACGCAAAAAATATAGAGAAATTGGAGCGGATATTGGAAGAGGATCTTCCCGATTTCTGTCGAGAATACTTTGTGGGAATTTCTTCGAACACCACTACGTTGACGAGGCTCAATTATGCCTACGACATACGCACTTTTTTCCAATACATTTGCAACAGGATCGTACGTTTTCGCGGGAAAAGCGTGAAGGACATCACTCCTGCGGACATCGAAAGCCTGTCCCCGTTTGAGATCGAAGCCTATTTGAGTTACGTCGAGATCTATCGTAAAAACGGAGAAATAGTAAAAAACGGAGAACGCGGAAAGAGCAGAAAGTTGTCTGCCATTCGTTCTATGATAAAGTATTTCGAAAAAAAACAAATCATCCGTTACAACCCCACTGCGTCCGTCGATACGCCCAAGCTTCACGAAAAGGAAATTATCCGTTTGGACGGAAACGAAATAGAAACCATGTTGGATGTTGTCGATACGGGCATGGGATTAAGTCAACGTCAACAAAAATACCAAGAAAACACCCGTATTAGAGACCTTGCGATCGTTAGTCTGCTGTTGGGGACGGGGATCCGCGTAAGCGAGCTTGTCGGCATAGATGTAGATGACGTCAATTTTGACGATTTGAGCTTTGTTGTGACGCGTAAAGGCGGAGCGCGTGTGATATTGTATTTTTCCGAAGAGGTTGCCGGGTATTTGTATGATTACTACAACATAAGAACTGCCGACAACGAGTTGAAGGAGGAGCCTGCGCTATTTTTGTCTTTGCAAAAGAAGCGTATTACAACGCGCGCAGTGGAAAATATAGTAAAAAAATACAGTTCTGTCGCAACACCGCTAAAACACATCACGCCACACAAGTTGCGCTCCACTTTCGGCACGCAACTGTACCGAACAACGGGCGACATCTACGTTGTAGCGGATGTTTTGGGGCACAAAGACGTAAACACGACCAAACGTCACTATGCCGCCATAACGGACGATATAAGACGTAGCGCCTCCACAAAAGTTAATTTGCGCGCAACACCGCCCAAGGATGATTGAAAATGAAATTGAACATAGAAAAAGTTGTTTTGGTGTACATAGAGTTGCCCGAAAGCACCGTAGAACAGGATATTTACGAATTGAAAGAGCTTATACGCACAGCGCAAGGCGAAATAGTTTTGGAGACTTCGCAAAAGCGCAATTCGGTAGATCCAAACACAGTGCTCGGCAAAGGCAAGTTGGACGAGTTGAAAAAGTCCATAGAACTGTTGGACGGAGGCGCAGACGTCGCCATATTTTCCTGTCCGCTAACGGCAACGCAACGCACCACGCTTTCTAAAACGCTCGATTTGGACGTGATAGACAAAATCGATCTGATATTGGATATTTTCGCTTTGAGAGCCACCTCTGCCGAGGGCAAAAAACAAGTGGAACTTGCACAGCTGACTTACAATCTGGCAACGAAACCTGAAGGAGATTTTTCTCGTCAAGGCGCAGGTATCGGAACGCGCGGTCCGGGCGAAACGAAATTGGAGACCAACAAACGCCTTGTGCGCGAAAGAATATACCGTCTCAGAGCAGAGCTTAAAGAAATAGAAAAACACCGTCAATTGACGCGCAAACGGCGCAACGAGAATGACATTTTCACCGTTGCGTTGGTCGGCTACACCAATGCGGGCAAATCTACGCTATTTAACAGACTTACCAAATCGGACGTATATGCCGACGACAAATTGTTTGCCACTTTGGACACCACCGTGCGAAAAATACATTTGCCCTGCGGAATTGAAATTTTGCTTTGCGATACCGTTGGTTTTATAAAAGACCTTCCGCATGCGTTGCTGGACGCCTTCAAATCAACTTTGGAAGAGGCAACTCGGGCGGATCTGCTTTTGAATGTGTGCGACGTTTCGGACGAAAATCTTGCCAAACACATTGCCGTAACGGAAAGCACTCTTGCCGAGTTGCAAATATCCGCGCCCGTTATCAGGGTGTACAACAAATGTGACAAAATTGCTCAAACGCGGGGTTTATTCGATTTGATAGACAGAAATCCTTCGCTGTTTATTTCTGCCACTGAGGGCAAAAACATCGACGTTTTGCTGGAAACCGTGCAAAAGTACGTAATGGCAAACTATTCTCGCGTAAAACTTTGCGTGCCTATCGCCGAATGTCCCAAAGTAATTTCCGACCTCAACAAATATTCCGCGCAATGCAACGTCAAATATGAGGACGATTGCGCATATTTTGACGTCACGATCGCAAAACGATATGTAAATATAGTAGCAAAATATATGGTGTTCTAAAATTTTAGAACAAAAGTTTTGTTTTTCTATTGCGCTAATGGAAAATAGGTGATAAAATATACTTATGGAAAAGGGCGACAAAAGACTGCAAGAAATTTACAACTACATAAAAGACTTTATTGACGACAACGGTTTTCCGCCGTCCGTAAGGGAAATTGGAGAAAAATTTGCAATAAAGTCCACGTCCACCGTGCACTACTATTTGGAAAAGTTGCGCGAACGCGGGTTGATAACGCAAGACGGCAACAAAAAAAGAGCTTTCACGGTGCGTCAAAACCGAAGTTCTACCAACTATGTGCCCCTTGTCGGCAACGTTAGCGCGGGCAAAGGTATGCTTGCGGTGGAAAATATCGAAGGAGAGTTTCCCGTTCCACAAGAACTGTTTGCCGGGAAAGACCTGTTTATGCTTCGCGTAGAGGGCAACAGCATGATCGAGGCGGGCATATCCGACGGTGATTTTGTTATCGTACAATCACAAAACAGCTCCGATTTGGGCGATATTGTTGTCGCGTTGTGGCAGGATAAGGCAACGGTGAAACGTCTTGTCGCAGTACAGCCAAACCTTGTTTTGCACCCCGAAAACAGCCAAATGGAAGATATCGTCATTACGCCTGACGACGATCCTATAATAATCGGCAAGGTAGTCGGTTGCCTAAAAAAATTCTAAAATGATATTTTGACAAATTGTTTAAGCGCTTTTGTGCGATCGCACCGCACAAAGGCGCCTTTTCTATATTAAACGTTATGTCGCTCCCCTTTTGTGGTAAATAACAAATTGTAACAAACAATAACAAACCGTACAAAATGGAACAAAACATAACAAACTGCATCTAATGATAATGTAAAAGTAAATGTCAATGTTAATGTAAATGAGAGTGTGTATATGTAAATGCAGATTTATGTTACTACGCGCACTCTCCCAAAGCAAGATTTAATGCAATGTATCAACTCACAATGTTTGCAAATTGAACATTCATTATGTTTCAACAAAAAATAACAAATCGAACAAACTGTATCTAATGATAATGATAATGTAAATGTCAATGTTAATGTAAATGAGAGTGTGTATATGTAAATGCAGTGTCTGTTGTTACTCCATCACTTTCTAAAAAAGCAAATTGAAAAAACGCTAAACTTAAAAAGTGAAACAATCAACTCAAAAAGAAATGTAACAAAGGAATTTGCTTTCTTAAATCGTAAATAAGATAACGAACAAGAACAGAATTGAACGATTGAAAACAAAACGAAACAAACTGTATCTAATGATAATGTAAATGTAAATGTCAATGTTAATGTAAATGAGAGTGTGTATATGTACATGCAGATTTATGTTGCTACGCGAGCACTATCTTTCACAGAAAAACAATGCCAGCAATATATAAGGATAATTTTTCTATCACCAACAACATAATACCTGTCCATAACAAGAATTTCCGAGACAGGTGAAAGATTGTTCGGCAGAAATGCGCCACCGAACATTTGCGGAGCGCAAGGCGCAGACTATGCCACACTACTGCAAAAAAAACGTACAACATTGCACTGCTTATATCTATGCACGACAAGCGTACAGCCCGCTCATGTTCCGCTTTAAGATTAAAGCAATCTTTCGTTATTTAGTTTACTTTCACACGCCAACTTTCCTCGCGGAGTCCATTTTATCGATAATAATTCAAGTAGGACTGTGCAATTCTCTTAGATTATTCCAATTATTATTGTTGCTTTACACCAAAATTTACTATAATTCTTTCAAAAAACGGTATTTTTCCAATTCCTTGGCGCAATGCTGATAGTCTGGAAAAATATCTGAAAGGTACCGCCAAAACTCTTCGTCATGTATCGGATAAAAGAAATGCGCAAAGCCGTGCGCTATCACATAAGTGCGCAACCGCTTGGGCAATTGCACCGTTCTGAAATCGATGCATAGTATTCTTTGGGAGGCAAGGGCACACTTAACCCAAAAATCTCCGTTGTCCTTAAAAGTGATTTTGGACGGGCAAAGAGAGGTTTTGCTACCGAAATCGGCAACCTCATCGGAAACATAAGTCAACGCAAGTTTTTTGAGATAGGCTTGTATCGCCTTCAATCTGACTTGACTGCTCTCGTAATTTTTCTCCGACAGAAAAAGCACATTGCCGTCCATAAAAGTTTTGGATGTGATACCCATCGAGACCTGAACCACTTCGCCGAAAATAAGCGTGGCATAGCCTTCGGCAATATCCTGTTTGACGTCGTTGCGACGTGGCTTGGGGATTTGATAAGTTGCTTCGTTTTTGGGCGGTAAACTTTCCGCAGGCGATTGCGAATGTGCGGACAACATACTCTTTTGTTTGTTGATCCATTCGCTATTTTCCTGAATGATCTGACGCAGTCTGCGTTCGGACAAAAAATAATTGGCGCAAATTTTGAGAACGCCGTCCTCATAACGCATTTTGACCACCCGTTTCAGTGTGCGCGTAACCTCTACTTTCATATCCTCAATTTAACTCAAAAGCCCTACAATATTTTGTCTTTATATGAATTTTATATAAAAACTGTGTCAAATCTTACGATTTTTTATTATTTCGGCGATACTATGTCACAAATAGTATTTTGAGCTATTGACATTTTTATACATATATTCTAAAATATATCAGAGGAGGTAAACATGAGCGGTGATTTCACCTTTTTGAAAGGTAACATAGAAACTATCATCCTGTGCTCGCTGTACAACGGAAACAAGTACGGCTACGAGATCGCAAAAGAAATTCGCGAACGCACGGGAAACCGTTATGAAATAAAACAACCTACGCTCTACTCCTACCTGAAAAGACTGGAAGAGGACGATTTGATCGTATCCTATTGGGGAGAAACATCCAACGGCGGACGTCGCAGATATTATGCGCTGACCAAGACGGGCAGAGCCAATTGCGAACAGTTTATTTCCGAGTGGAACTACCACCGCACCGTGCTTGATGATTTGGTGGACGGTACGGCAAACGGCGTGGAGATATCTCAGGAGGACGCTACTCCGCTGTTTGGCAGAAGAAGTCCGCGCAAGAGCAAGAAAAACGAGTTTCAGGCGGAAATGGACGAGCAAGACGAGATCGCACGCCGACTACGCGAATTGACGGGCGAACCCGAGGCAGAGGAACCGACGGAAGAACAACCTGAGGAGATCGAGACAGAGGAGATCGAACCCGAGGAGGAAGTTGTCGAAGAGCCGATCGTTGAAGAAACGGAAGAGGAAGAACCCCCAAAGGTCATAGAGAGAATTATCTACATAGAGCGTCCTGTCAAAGAAGCAACGACCACAACATCCGAAGAGGAACCCGTTGTCGAAAACGTTGAGGAAGAAGTTGTTGCAACGGAAGAGGATACAAAAGCGCGATTTGAAGTAAATCAAGACAGCGCGGAAGATTTTTTGCACGACTTTGACGAAATGGCGCGCGAGGCATCCGAAAGGCAACCCGAAGGAGAAAACTATCAACATGTTTTGATGAATGTGATAGGCGATCAGTTGGACGAAATGGCGCGAACAGACACGGAACCTGCGACCTCTCATCGTTTTTACGAAGATCATCCCGTAGCGCTCGAAGATGTTGCCGACAGCCTTGCAAAAGAGGGTATTCGCTTGCGTATATACAACCACGCAACGGCTACATACAAATCGAAAATGCTCATACCGCAAGCAAAGGTGTTGTGCGAAACCGCCTGGCTCACCTACTTGGTTGCCGTTATCTACTTTGGCGTGTTTGCGCTTACATCCATTGCTTTGGGAAACTGGGCGCCCTTTGTGATAGCGTTGGCAATATTGCTGTTGCTCCCGGTGGGATTTTCCATTTACGCTGTTATCGATCCCACGCGCAAAAACAAACCGAACTTCAATTTTAGGTTGGCAATAATAATAGCAAGCGTAACTTGTGCGATAATTGTGCTTGCCTCGGTGGGACTGAGCGCACTTGGAAATATGGAATTTTCCAACTATGTCGATGTTTCAAAACAGATATTGATCCCAACGGGAATTGCCATTTTGATACCTGTGTTTGTTCTTATATACGAACTGATTTACAGACAATACTAAAAGACAACGTTAAATATTTTTTCAAAATGACATCAAAAACGGCTTGAAAAACCAAATTTCAAGCCGTTTTATGTTTGATCATTCATATTTAGTTGTTTGTGCTATCAACCGCGACTGCTACTTTCTGTTTGTATCCAATAGCGACGCACAAGCACACCGCTGTCAGGTTGGACGACTTTGTTTTCCAACATACCTCCCGCCTTTTCTATAATTTTGTAGCTTGCAGTATTGTTGTCGGCACAAGTTACTAAAACTCGTTTGAGCCCCAACCCAACGCACTTTTGCAACGCAAGCAAGAGAATTTGCAAACCGTAGCCCTTTCGTCGCTCGCTTGGCAAAACAGTGTACCCTATGTGACCGCCGTAGGCAAGCAGGTGATCGTTTAGTTTGTGATGAATATCCACTATACCCACAATTTTGCCATCCTTTTCGGCAAAAAGCGTCGTCGCGGGGACGTGACAAGGAGATATATTTTTCCCTTGCGCATATTGAGCGCATTTATGCACCCAAACGTCATAACGGCCTTGGTAATCTTCCAACTGTCCAAACCCTGCAAAACGGCAATTTTCGTCGATATCGACTTTGCTGACTTCGACGTAAAGTTCTCGCGCTTGTTCCTCATGCTCGAAGGCGGCGCGCGATGAGCACTATGTTATCCTGCATTTAATTTCTCCTGTCGACGTTATTTGCGTAGTCAAAATAGAAATCAACCGTTTTCCTCTAATATCTTTTTGTAGCGCTCCACTTCGCCTCGCGCAAGCTCGTCGCAACGCTCGTTGAGCTCGACGTCGGCATGCCCCTTTACCTTTACAAACTGCACTTTGTGTTTGTTCACTTCGTATAGAAGCGCTTTCCAAAGGTCGATATTTTTTACTTCTTTTTTATCTGCGGTTTTCCAACTGCTTTTTTGCCACATTGCAACCCAGCCTTTGTTGAATGCGTCGGCGACGTATGATGAATCTGTGCAGATGTCGCAATCGCAGGATTGATTGAGACAACGCAACGCCTGTATGACGGCAAATAGCTCCATTCTGTTGTTGGTCGTGCTTTTGTCGTAACCGCTTATTTCCTTTTTATTGCCGTTGTAGATAAGCACTGCCGCCCATCCGCCGATACCGGGATTGCCTGAACATGCCCCGTCTGTGTAGATCGTTACCTTCTTCATAAATTGCTCAACTATTTTTGCGTCAATTATTTGACATTGATCGTCCTTTACATTATAATATTAAAGTACTTAAAGTTGCAAATGATTTGCACTAAATTGTTTTAGGGGAGTGGCTCAACGGTAGAGCAGCGGTCTCCAAAACCGCCGGTTGCGTGTTCGAATCGCGTCTCCCCTGCCAGATTGCGTTGGATGTCCAACGCAATTTTTTACAAAAGCAACCTCGGTTGACGTGTCCATGAGATAGCAAATAAGACTCTATGTAGTCAGACTATCAGTAAATATTCAAAATTCACGGCAACCGATTTGCGCACTATTTACAAATCGCGTTTTTTATCGGTTTGCGTTGGATAACCAACGCAATTTTTTACAAAAGCAACCTCGGTTGACGTGTCCATGAGATAGCAAATAAGACTCTATGTAGTCAGACTATCAGTAAATATTCAAAATTCACGGCAACCGATTTGCGCACTATTTACAAATCGCGTTTTTTATCGGTTTGCGTTGGATAACCAACGCAATTTTTTA
>CANQJK010000028.1 GCA_947624235.1 uncultured Clostridia bacterium
CAGAAGTTAAGCCCCAAAACGCCTATGGTACTTGGCTGGACACGGCCCGGGAGAGTAAGGTTTTGCCGCATCCATTAGGACTTCGATATCAATCGAAGTCCTTTTTTTTGACTGCGGATACGCCACGCAATGCTTTGTTGGACTGCGGTCGCACGGCGGTCATTTACGAATAGTAAACTCCCTTGTGCTTGTCCTCGTCCGTCGCGCCTTGCTTGCGTCTACGCAGTCAAAATATTCTCTTATCTATGTTTTGCCGTCAAAACCTTGCCATGATTACGATAATTGCTTATAGTTCGGTGCAAAGGGAACATCGTTTTGAAATTCTAAATGCAGTAATATTATAGTTTAATTTGAAAAACAGAAGGAAAAACATATTAACAAGTGGTGCAAAATGGCGCGCGAGTGCAGTCGAGGTGCAACAACTAAACATATGGTATATGTCTGTTTGTGACATTGTGGCTCAAAGTGGTTATTTTCCAAAAAAAGAGCAAAAGTTTTTTACAAACTGTTTGCTCAACTTCAATATTCGGCGCTTCCAAGTAAAAAATCCGTGCTAACGCCGAAAATAAAATATTTGCAATTTTGACAAAATACGGCACCGTGATCGTTTGAACAAAGGCGCAGGGTAACGTGTTGTTTAGTGAAAAGCAAAAAAATATCCTTTGTGCCACATCTTAAAGTGGTGCGAAATGGCGTGCGAGTGCAGTTGTGGCGCAACAACTAAACATACGATATATGTCTGTTTGTAATATTGTGGCTCAAAGTGGTTATTTTTTAGAAAAACAAAAAAATGAGCAAAAGTTCTTTACAAACTGTTTGCTCAACTTCAATATTCGGCTATTCCAAGTAAAAATCTGTTCTAACGCCGAAAATATCTGCGATTTTAACCAAGTACGGCGCCGTGATCGTTTGAACAAGGTGCTGGCAATGTGTTGGGTTGTGAAAAGCAAAAATATGCCCTTTTACCACATCTCAAAGCGGTGCAACATGTCCTTTTGCCACATTGCAAAGTGGTGCGAAATGGCGTGAGAGTGCGAATACTACAAACCATACTGAGACGTGCTAAATGTGCGGTTGATTAAATTTGGTTCTAAATGGTTTTTTAGTCGATATTTGATTTTACCCCGTCGCCGTAAAACGTTCGAACAAAGGCGCAGGGCAATGTGTCGGGTAGTGTAAAATGTCAAACATGCTCTTTTGCCACATCTCAAAGTGGTGCGAAATGGCGTGCGGGTGCAGTCGTTGCGCAACAACTAAACATATAGTAAATGTTTGTTTGTAACATTGTGGCTCAAAGTGGTTATTTTCCAAAAAAGAAAAAGAGCAAAAGTTTTTTACAAACTGTTTGCTCAACTTCAATATTCGGCTATTCCAAGTAAAAAATCTGTGCTAACGCCGAAAATATCTGCGATTTTAACCAAGTACGGCGCCGTGGGTTCGCTACGGTTTGTTTCCCAATAGCAAATTATCGATTCGCTGGACTGCAACAATTTCGCCAAAGTCGCCTGGCTCATTTTGCGTTCGTTCCGCAATTCTTTTAGTCTGTTCGCAAATATTTCCATATTCGTATTATACTCAATATTTTGAGTAAATTTCTTGACACTCAATATTTTGAGTGATAAAATATTTGCATCACCTATTAAAGGAGAAAATTATGTTTAAGGTACGCATGAAACTTTTGCTAATTCAATTGGCTACCGGTGTGGTGTTGACTTTGGTATCGGTCATACTTTTGTCTCTGTTCTACGCTCTTTGGGGGTTGCTTATCGGTCCGATAATTTTCGGTTTTTTCGGCGGAGGCTATCGTTACGAATATTCTATGGGCGCAGTAGGAACGATAATTTTCAGCGGTTTGGTCAGTCTTGCAGGTTCGTTTTTTATAGGTTTGATGATAAGATCTTGGTTGGCTCCCACTTATGTTTGGCAAAGCGATGTCGATCGCGGTCGCGGTTACTTTGCGCGTCGCATAAGGGACAAGAAGTTTTTGCACAACTCACGCTTTGTTCTCTTGTTTGTTCCAAGTACGATTTTGGGCATGGCGGGATTGGCTGTTACGATCTATTTTGGCGGAATAGTGTACGCACAGCAATTGGCTGAGGGGTGGAATTTTTTGATTTCCGTGCCGATTACAACCTTGTCGGTAATGTTTTTGACTACGGGGATAATGGGCATGATACTCAAAGATCCCGATAGTCAATGCCCGAAATGCAAGTGTATGTATAGTTTTGTTTATCAAGATGTAAGTGGCAGGTCAAACAGTTCGTACACGCAAAATAAAACGCGCAACGTAACGGAAACACTAGGCGAATTGCGCGACAGCAACGACGAACACGTTGCAGACATCACTCACACATATGCGTACGATTATAGCCGAAGCGTAAATGTATCGTCCTGGAAAGTGTACAAGTATTGTGCAAACTGCGGAAAAGAAGTTTCCGAAGCGCACAGCGAAAGAACATACGGAGAATGGAAATAGCCACTGTCTTTGTTGAGTAAAACGCACAAAACGGACGCATTCGATCACTTGGGGACGGAAAAACCGTTCCCTTTTTTGTTTGAACTAAATTCCTCGGCGGTGGCGGTGTGGGCGCAAAGGCGCACATGGAGTGCATTTTTTTGCAGATATGGGCGCAAAGGCGCTTTTTGCGGTACTATGTTTTTCGGCGCAAAAGCGTGGTGGCGCACGGCGGACAAAAGCTGTTTCGGGCTACTTTTCGGTTGCGCGCATGGCGCGATCGGGGTGGCGCGTGTTTGCAAGATCGCAACGCGCAAAAAACAAATGCGACCGCCGAAGGGATCGCATTTAATAATGAAAAAATATTTTGATATTTATTTTTTAATACTATTACTCACATAATTTTGACTATTGACCGCAAAAGTGCTAATATATACTTTGTGTATATGTGCCCTTGGGGGAATTTTGCGCTTTTTTTCGCATTTTTTTCCCGAAACACGGTCAATGTGTATTTTCACAATACCACATTGCGGGCAAGTTTGCAACAATTTTCGGCAATTTTTTAAAAAATTTTTTTGAGGAGTTTTGTAATGGCACAAGACATCAAGATTGTAAAATACGGAAATCACGAAAGAAAGTCGTTTTCCAAAACAAAGGAAGTTTTGCCTTTGCCCAACCTGATCGAGGTGCAAAAATCCAGCTACAAAATGTTCATAGAGCAAGGTATAAGGGAAGTCTTCGAGGACTTTTCGCCCATTGAGGACTTTGCGGGACATTTCCGTTTGGAATTTTTGGATCACCGTATCGATCCCACCCCCAAGTACACGGAGGAAGAGTGCCGTTTGCGCGACGCCACTTATGCGGCGCCGTTGAGGCTTACTGTTCGTCTTATAAACAAGGGCACGGGCGAATTTGTCGATCAGGAAGTGTTCATGGGCGATTTTCCGTTGATGACCAACACGGGCAGTTTTATTATCAACGGCGCAGAGCGCGTTATCGTTTCGCAACTCGTGCGTTCGCCGGGAGTGTATTGCGAGGTGTTGTTGGACAAAAACGGCAAGCCTATCTACAACACGACGGCAATGCCCAGCAGGGGCGCTTGGTTGGAGATCGAACACGACAGCGCCAACAACGTGCTGTACGTTCACATAGACCGCAACCGCAAGTTGCCCATAACGGTGCTTTTGCGCGGGATATTGCATGACGGTCTCAACAAGGAAAACGGCAACTACATAGCCAAACTGTTGGAATACGATCCCATCATCGCCTTGACGTTTGCCAAGGACGACACCGCAACGGATCAGGAGTCTCTCATCGAGATCTACCGCCGTCTGCGCCCGGGCGAGATCCCCACGGACGAAAGCGTGCAAAAGACGTTGAACGACCTTTTGTTTGACGCGCACCGTTACGATCTGGCACGCGTGGGAAGGTACAAGTTCAACAAAAAGTTGTCCCTCGCCACCCGCATAAGAGGTTTGACGTTGGGCCACGACGTGGATGTCAATCTTTTGACGTTTGCGCGTTACACCTGCCTCACGCAGGAGCAGGCGGAGCAAATCGCCAAGAGCAACGTGGTGCATTCGGTGAGTATTCTCACAAGCAACGGCACTACGGTAGAGGTGGAAGTATCCGACAGCAAAGCCTTCTACGACAAGGTGGTGGGCGAGTATCTGGACAAAACCGTTACCATTCCCTTTAAGCGTACGATCAAGGCGGGAACAAAGCTTCACAGCTACGACGCCTACGACATACAGCACAGCGGAATAAACGAAATTTACACCAACGAAGAAACTTATACGCTTTTGTACGACGCAAAGGACGCCAAGACCGCTCACGACTACGAGGAAATTTTGAGCAAAAACCTCGGTTGCGTGGTGATGACGGAAAAGGGCGTGTTGGACGTGTTCGGCGAAGAGATAGACGCAAGCGGAAGAGTGCTTACCGAACTGCCCAAATCCACCTACGACGAAAGGAAGAGCGACATACTCGTTTCCGAAGCGGCCGAGATAGCCTTCCAAAACGGTTTCAACGTGTACAAGTCTAAAATCGCAGGCGTGCTTGTGTTTGCCGACAAATGTCCCCTTGTAAAGGTGATGGGCAACCGCACGGTAGACGCGCGCACATACGCAATGACTTTCGATATTCGTTATGCGGATATCGACTACGCGCCATTGGGACTTTACGAAGCGGTGGACAGTTCCGTTTTGCGCGAGATACTTTCCGCAGGTCTGTCGATAGAGGACACAACGGCGCTTATCCGCGCCCGTCGCGACGAACTTATCAGCAAGCACATCACCCATGCCGACATCATTGCAACGGTCAACTACAACCTCGGCTTGAAGTACGGCATAGGCAACAGCGACGACATCGACCACTTGGGCAACCGTCGCGTGCGTTCGATAGGCGAATTGCTTCAAAACCAGTTCCGCATCGGTATCAGCCGTTTGGAAAGAGTCATCAGAGAGCGCATGGCAATACAGGAACCGGGCAAGGCTACGCCTCAAACGCTTATAAACGTACGCCCCGTGTCCAGCGCGATAAAGGAGTTCTTCGGTTCTTCGCAATTGTCGCAATTTATGGATCAATCCAACCCCATTGCCGAGTTGACGCACAAGCGCAAGCTGTCGGCGCTCGGTCCCGGCGGACTCAACCGCGATCGCGCGACATTCGAAGTGCGTGACGTTCACTACACTCACTACGGACGCATGTGCCCGATAGAAACCCCCGAAGGTCAGAATATCGGTCTTATCACGTCCCTTGCGGGCTATGCGCGTATCAACGAGTACGGCTTTATCGAGGCGCCATATCGCCGTGTGGACAAGATCCACAAGACGGTGACGGACTCGGTGGAATACCTGTCCGCCGACGAAGAGGACAAGTACATCATAGGTCAAGCCAACGAGCCTTTGGACGAAAACGGATATTTCGAACACGAACGTATCACATGTCGTCGCCGTGAGGAAATTTTGGAATTCCCCCGCGAAAAAGTGGACTATATCGACGTTAGTCCCAGACAGCTTATTTCCGTGGCAACGAGCCTTATACCCTTCCTGGAAAACGACGACACCAACCGCGCTTTGATGGGCAGTAACATGCAACGTCAGGCAGTGCCCCTCATCAGCCCCGAGGCGCCCATTGTGGCAACGGGTATCGAGGCGCGCATAGCCTACGACAGCGGCGTAATGGTCATCGCCGACGAAGCGGGCACGGTGTTGAAGGCTTCGGACAAAAAGATAACGGTGCAGTGCGACAACGGAACCGTTCGCGATTACACCCTCAAAAAGTTTATACGTTCTAACCAAGGAACGTGCATCAATCAAAAGATAATCGTCAAGGCGGGCGATCGCGTCGAGAAGGGACAGGTGCTCGCAGACGGTCCCAGCACCGACGGCGGAGAACTTGCGCTCGGACGCAACATGATGATAGGCTTCATGACTTGGGAAGGCTACAACTACGAGGACGCCGTTTTGCTGAGTGAAAAGTTGGTAAAGGAAGATACCTTCACCTCCATTCACATAGAAGAACACGAAATCGAGTGCCGTGAAACCAAACTCGGTCCCGAGGAATTTACTCGCGATATCCCCAACATCGGCGACGACGCCCTCAAAGATCTGGACGAGGACGGTATCATTCGTATCGGCGCAGAGGTGCACCCGGGAGATATTTTGGTAGGTAAGGTCACCCCCAAGGGAGAAACGGACCTCACTCCCGAAGAGAGATTGCTCAGAGCCATTTTCTCCGAAAAGGCGCGTGAAGTGAGAGACACTTCTTTGCGCGTGCCCAACGGCGAGGGCGGTATCGTTGTGGACGTCAAGGTGTTCACTCGCGAAAACCGCGACGAGTTGGATCCCGGCGTAAGCAAGCTCGTGCGTGTGTATATCGCGCAAAAGCGCAAAATTTCCGTCGGCGACAAAATGGCGGGACGTCACGGCAACAAGGGCGTTGTTTCCCGTATTCTTCCCGAAGAGGATATGCCTTTCATGGAGGACGGCACTCCGTTGGAGATCGTGCTCAACCCGTTGGGCGTTCCCTCGCGTATGAATATCGGTCAGGTTTTGGAGGTCCACCTCGGTTTGATCTCCAAGATGTTGGGCTGGAACATCGCAACGCCCGTGTTCGACGGCGCAACGGAGGAAGAGATCCGTCGCCTGTTCGAAGAAAACGGCATGGTCAACCCCGAAACGGGCAAAGTGGACGGCAAAGTTCAACTTTACGACGGACGTACGGGCGAACCCTTTGAAAACAGAGTAACGGTCGGCTACATGTACTACCTCAAATTGGTACACTTGGTGGACGACAAGATACACGCAAGAAGCACAGGTCCTTACAGCCTTGTTACGCAACAGCCTTTGGGAGGCAAGGCGCAATTCGGCGGACAGCGCTTCGGCGAAATGGAAGTGTGGGCGCTGGAAGCTTACGGCGCGGCCAACGTATTGCAGGAGATACTTACCGTCAAGTCGGACGACGTGGTGGGACGCGTCAAAACGTACGAGGCTATCGTCAAGGGAGAAAACATTCCCGATCCGGGTATTCCCGAAAGCTTCAAAGTGCTCATCAAAGAATTACAATCGTTGGCATTGGACGTCAAGGTCCTGTCCGCCGACAAGGAGGAGATCATCGTACGCGACTCCACCGACGACGAAGCGGACTACAACGAAGTTATGCAGGCAGAGCGCGAAGAGCGCAAGTCGGAAATTCAGTCCTTCAAGGAAGAGGACGAGTTCGCTCTCGACTCTACGGGCGAAACGCACAGCTTCACCGACGAGGACGACGATTTCAGTTTGGATAGTCTGTTCGAAAGCGACGAGGACGAGTCTTTGGACGACTTGATCGGCGAAGAAAAGGACGAACCCGAAGATGAAGAGGAACTCGACGACGACGGCTTGGACAGCCTGCTCGACGCAATAAAAGGCACCGACGACGATCTCTTTGACGATGACGAAGAGGACGACGACGATGACGATGATGATGACGACAACGACTAATGGAGGTAGGACAAATGAGTAACGAAACAATTACCGGTCAATCCATTTCCACACTGCGTTCCAACACTTTGGCGCGCACGGGGCTTATGAACGATTTCGATTCTATCCAAATCGGCATCGCTTCCCCCGAAAAGATCCGCGAATGGTCCTATGGTGAAGTCAAAAAGTCCGAGACTATCAACTACCGCACTCAAAAGCCCGAAAAAGACGGCTTGTTCTGCGAAAGGATATTCGGACCTGTAAAGGACTGGGAGTGCCATTGCGGAAAATACAAACGTATCCGTTACAAGGGCATCGTATGCGAAAAGTGCGGTGTCAAGGTGACGAAATCAAAGGTGCGTCGCGAGCGTATGGGGCACATAGAGCTTGCCTCGCCCGTATCGCACATCTGGTATTTCAGGGGCACCCCTTCGAGAATGGGACTCATTCTCGACATGTCCCCCAAATATCTTGAACAACTTATCAACTTCCAAAGCTATGTGGTGATAGATCCCAAGCAGAGCGGTATGCAGTACAAGCAAATACTCAGCATGAGCGAGTACCGCGAGGCTCAGGCAAGGGCGAAGGAAGATCCCTCGTTGGACTTCCGCGCGGGAACGGGCGCCGAGGCAGTGCGCGAACTTTTGCAAAACATCGACCTCGAAGCGGAGAGCAAGGAACTTCGCGAAACCCTCGCCAAAACCAATCAGGGTGCCAAAAAGGTGCGCGCCATCAAGCGTTTGGATATCGTAGAAGCGTTTCGCAAAAGCGGAAACCGTCCCGAATGGATGATACTTACCGTGTTGCCCGTACTTCCTCCCGAATTGCGCGCAATGGTGCCGTTGGACGGGGGACGTTATGCGACAAGCGACCTTAACGACTTGTACCGCAGGGTTATCAACCGCAACAACCGCTTGAAGAGACTCATCGAGATAAACGCTCCCGAAATACTTATCAACAACGAAAAACGTATGCTTCAAGACGCCGTGGACAGTTTGTTGGACAACAGCCGAAGCAAACGTCCTCAAACGGGCGCGGGCAACCGCGAACTCAAATCCCTCAGCGGACTTCTCCGCGGTAAACAGGGACGTTTCCGTCAAAACCTGTTGGGCAAGCGCGTTGACTACTCGGGACGTTCCGTCATCGTTGTCGGACCTGAACTCAAACTTCACCAATGCGGTATCCCCAAGGAAATGGCGTTGGAATTGTTCAAGCCCTTTGTGATGAAGAAGCTTGTAGAGCAGGGACAGTGCCACAACGTCAAGTCCGCCAAAAAACGCGTAGAGCGCGCGGACGACAAGGTGTGGGATATCCTCGAAGGCGTGATAAAAGATCACCCCGTCATGCTCAACCGTGCACCCACGTTGCACCGTTTGTCCATACAGGCGTTTGAACCTGTGCTTATCGAGGGACGCGCGATCAAATTGCACCCCCTTGCTTGTACGGCGTTCAATGCCGACTTCGACGGCGACCAAATGGCGGTGCATGTGCCCCTTTCCATTGAGGCGCAAACGGAAGCAAGATATCTTATGCTTGCCGCCAACAACATTCTCAAACTTTCCGACGGCAAACCCGTCATATCTCCCACTCAGGACATGGTACTCGGTTGCTACTACCTTACCACCGTGCGTTGCAACGTCCCCGAGATGCAAAAGATAATGGAATTGTACGACGAAACGCGTCACGAGCGCGAACTTACCGCAGAGGAAGTGGAACTTCTTCGCAAAGGCAAGTTTTACAGCAGTTTTGACGAGGCGTACAAGGCGTATGTCGATCATGACATCACGTTGCACACCGTTGTCAACATCAAAATGGAGGACGGCTCCAAGATCTGGACAACCGTGGGCAGGTTGATATTCTGTCAGGCTATCTACTACGACAGCGTGGACAGCAAGGCGGAGCAACTGGACGCCGAAACCATTCGCGATCCCGAAGTGCTTGCGCAAAAGAAGTTGGAGCGTCACACTCTCGGCATCCAAAAGTATCTCACCAAGGAAATGCTCGCCAACCCCAAGAGCTATCTTGTGGGCAAAAAGCAACTTTCTCAAATTGTGGAAAAGTGCTACAAACTGCGCGGGACCACTCCCACGGCTACCATGTTGGACAACGTCAAGGCTTTGGGCTACAAATACAGCACGATAAGCGGTTTGACAACAAGCGTGTTCGACATGAACATTCCTTCCGAAAAGAAGAGGATCCTGCACGAGGCGGAGCAACAGGTCATCGCAATAGAGGACAGCTACAACGAAGGCTACCTCACCGAAAACGAACGTTACAAATCCGTTATCGACGTTTGGAAAGACGCCGCTACCGAGGTGGAAACGTTGGTCAAGGACGTAATGGAAGAGGACAACCCCATTTGGATGATGGCAGACTCGGGCGCGCGCGGTAGCATGAACCAGATACGTCAGTTGTGCGGAATGCGCGGACTTATGAGCGATCCTTCGGGACGTACCATCGAATTGCCCGTTAAGGCTTGCTTCCGCGAGGGACTGTCCGTATTGGAGTACTTTATCAGTTCGCACGGCGGACGCAAAGGTCTTGCCGACACGGCATTGAAAACAGCCGACTCGGGTTACCTTACCCGTCGTCTGGTAGACGTTGCGCAAAACGTCATCATTCGCGAAGAAGATTGTAGCGCAGGCTCCCGTCCGCAGGGTATGTGGATAGAGGCTTTCCGCGGTTCGGGCACGGACGAGATCATCGAAAAGTTCGAAGATCGTATCATAGGCAAATACGTCATCGACGACGTTGTCGATCCCGCCACGGGCGAATTGATTTGCAGTGGCGACACAATGATAAACGACGACCTCGCTCGCGAGATAGTAAAAGCGGGCATAACCAAATTGTACATGCGCACGGTGCTTACTTGCAGAAGCGAACACGGCGTATGTTGCAAGTGCTACGGATCCAACATGGCAACGGGCAAGCCCGTAAACCTCGGCGAAGCGGTGGGCGTAATTGCCGCACAATCCATCGGCGAACCGGGCACTCAGCTTACAATGCGTACCTTCCACACGGGCGGTGTTGCAACTTCCGACGATATCACCCAAGGTTTGCCTCGCGTAGAAGAATTGTTCGAAGCGCGTAAACCCAAGGGTTGCGCAGTGGTGTGCGAAGTTTCGGGTACCGTTTCCATTCCCACCAACATCGACCGCAAGGTGGTGCAGGTGACGGACGCAAACGGCAAGGTTACGGATTACGCCATTCCCTATACTTCTCGTATCAGGGTGCACGACGGCGACGTCGTAGAACCGGGCACTCCGCTTACCGAAGGATCTATCTATCCGCAGGATCTGCTGTCCACAAAGGGACTGCGCGCTGTGGAAGAATACCTTGTAAAGGAAGTTCAGGCAACCTACCGCGCAAACGGCGTCGAGATCAACGACAAGCATGTGGAAGTTATCGTTCGTCAAATGCTTCGCAAAGTCCGCATAGAGGACGCAGGCACAACGGATATGCTCCCCGGCGAAGTGGTGGATATCTTCAAGTTCGAGCAGGAAAACGCCAAAGCGCTGGATAACGACGGCATACCCGCCACGGCAAAGCGCATTTTGCTCGGCATAACCAAGGCAAGCTTGGCAACGGATAGCTTCCTGAGCGCGGCGTCCTTCCAGGAAACAAGCCGTGTTTTGACGGAAGCCGCCATCAAGAAAAAGTGCGATCCGCTGTACGGCTTGAAGGAAAACGTCATCATCGGCAAGATGATAAGCGCAGGCACGGGACTTATGCAGTACCGCGAAAAGGAACTTGTTCCTCGCCCGGTGGATCCGAACGAGGAGTAACCGCTCGGGTATTCCGCGCAAAAAGGCTTCACAGTGTCGCTCGTATATCCCCATCAAAACGGCTTCGCTTCGGGACTGTCGTAAATTATATACAAAATGACATCAAAAACGGTTTGAAACGATTTTGTTTCAAGCCGTTTTTGTATATAATTATACACGTTTTAGTAGTTTATGCGATTTAACGCGACAGTCCCTCGTTGCAGATTGTTTTGATTGGTGACATACTCGCTCTCGTTGTCACAAGGTCCCCGACCGCCCACCCCCATTCGCGGAGATATGATTGTAAGCGTTATAATCAGTGTTGGTGTGAAAACGGAACATCCTCGCTCCCACCGTTACAAGGTCGGGACATTTTTTGACTTGCTAATTTTGATTATAATGTTTTTCCCTTATCTTTTGGGTACCGCTGTCGTGCGGTTGCTCATGCCACCCATGCGAATATTCATTCGCACGGGAACCCGTTTTCCCCATCAAGTCTTTTGGACTTGTTGGGCCCCGTAGTTCGCGAGGATATAATTTTTCGCGCTACAATAGTGTTTGTGCAGATACAAACATTTTTGGACTACTGGTCTCGCGATAGTTCTTCGTTGCAGATTATAGTGTCGCTCGTATATCCCCATCAAAACGGCTTCGCTTCGGGACTGTCGTAAATTATATACAAAATGACATCAAAAACGGTTTGAAACGATTTTGTTTCAAGCCGTTTTTGTATATAATTATACACGTTTTAGTAGTTTATGCGATTTAACGCGACATCTTTTGCGTGCGACCGCCACAAACGCGTCACGATGCGAAATAGTGGTTTAATATGGCGCGTACTATATGCATTTTAGCATTGTGGCGACTGTCGCGCATATGTCCAATGGCAACGGAATGGCACGCAGTGGTTATTCTGCAAAAAAAAGCAAGCACTCAGGCTTGCTTCCAAAGATATTTCAACGGAACAATTCTTCTATCGCAACGCCGAGAACCCTGGAAATGGCGTAGATTTCCTTGTCTGTGGCAATGCGAATTTGCCCTTCGAGTTTGGAATAACTTGTTGGGTTTATATCCAGACCGATCGCTTGCAGTTTGGCGACGAAGTCCTTTTGTGATATTTTTTGTTGTTTGCGGAGCCACTCGACTTTTTTGCCGACGAGGTTGCTGTCGCCGTAATTTTGTTTGCGAATTTTCATAGTTTTTTAATTCTTTTAGAGAATTATATCACCAAAAATTGTTGACATAATTCCGCAATGGAATTATAATTAAAATAATCTGAAAAAAAGGAGAAAAAATATGAACAAATTTTATCGCTATTTTGCCACGATATTGTTGATTGCAATGTGTCTTATCGCATTGACGGCGTGCACGGGCAACAACAATCCCGCAGATGACGACATTGCCGTGACGACAATCAAGTTGAACAAGGGTTCGCTTACATTGGAAGTGGGTGCAAGCGAGAAGCTTACCGTATCGGTGGAGCCTACGAATGCCACCGATCGTACGGTGAGTTGGAGTACGTCAAATGCCACCGTTGCCACGGTATCGGACGGCACGGTAACGGCAGTTGCGACAGGCACGGCAGTAATAACCGCCAAAGCAGGCGACAAGAGCGCCGTATGCACGGTTACGGTCAATCAGCCTGTTACGCGCACCGTAACCAAGGAAGAATGGAAAGTGGCTCTTGACAAATTTTTTGCCGAAGCAAATGATTTTTCTGCACAATTTGAAAACCAAGTCGGCGGTTTGCCAATGGAAGAATACGATTTCAAAATCACCGACAGCGTGTTATACTGCACAATGAACATAGATGATGTGAAGGGAGTGGTCTGCATGTTAAAAACCGAAACGGGGGAGAGTGAGAGAGTAACGAGTTACATGTACAATGACAATTTGAAGCAATGGTTTCAAACCACTTACGATTGGAACCCGTCAACCGGTAAAGAAATCGATGAAGAAGTTGCTATGTTCAAAGAAGAGTATATACAACCGGCGTTGTTGTTATATCTTGCAGTATTTAACGACAGCGACGAGGAAACAATGGACTTGGCATACAGCTTCTTCGATCAATGCACGTTTAACTCCGAAACGGATAGATACGAGGCGATAACCCATGTTGAGGACGCCCCGGATACCACTTTGAAATTCGCCTTTGGTTTTGAGAATAAGGTGTTGACTTATTTGGATCTCACGTTGGATCTGACGATAGACGATGTGACGGAAAATATGGTAAAATTGCACGTTTATGACGTGGGCGTTACAAAACAGGATGAATCTCTTTTGCCCGATTTGCTACCCGCCAAGAGCGAAGTTAGCGGAATGACCGAAGAACAGTGGAAAGTGGCGTTAAATGATTTTTTTGAAAACTGTAATAATTACAGTTTAATGACGCGGGATCTTCCCATACAGGATGGTGATACTAATGGTATGTTAACGCAACTTTGCAACAAAGACGTCATCTATTTGGAAGCGATCGATTACAATGAGAAGACTCAAACGTATATTTTGCGTCGTGAGGGTAGTTTTGAGGAGTTTATTTTCGACAATGAGAAGAACGAATGGCGCAGTTGCGGAGCCACCGATAACGGCGAGGAACCCGACGATGCAGGGACCTTTTTCGACAATATATTGCAAGGCTCCAAAGATCAGCTACGTATCATATCAAACGGCGTGATCGGCGCTTATCTGTCGGATGCATTCGAAATTTTTGAGTATGACGTCAAAGAGAAAACTTTTGTAGTGTATAGTGCGCGTGTCGGAGGGTTTATTCAAGTAAAATTTGTCGATGGTGCGCTGTCGTCGATAACGATAGAGTCGGACGATATGTTGTTCAAAATTTACGATATAGGTACTACGGTGGTGAATGTGCCCTTTGAGCAACCTGTCCATTACACTTTGACCGAGGCAGAGTGGAAAGTTGCTTTTGAGGATTTTGAGAAAAACTGCCAAAACTTCTCATATGCCATGTCCATGGATGGTATGAGTGATAATGGTTATATCACGGAGCAATACTTATATGGAACATCGATCGATTCCGATTACGAATCAAGCGCTTGCATAGTTAAACGTTCATATGGTTGGGAACTGTACTGCTATGACAGCGATGAAGGCAAATGGCGCAGTATTGGTCCCAATACGGGTGGCGACGGAATCGAATCAAATATAGAAGGCATGTTTGAACAGTATTATACCGTATGGAAAGAGTTACTACTTGAATCCTTGTCGGATATCTTGGCGCAAGAGGAAGAATTCACCACCTTTGCGGAAATAGCGACAGTGCTGTATGACAAATGTACTTACAACGAAACAACGAAAGAATACGAGTGCGATATACCGCAAGATGAAGGCGTTGTTGAGCATATCCGTGTGATTTTTGGCGCTGACAAAGCGTTGAGCGCAGTCGGAATTACCGCTATCAACGGCGAACAAAAGAATGAATGTTTGTCGTTTTATAACATAGGCACAACGGAGATAGAGGAGACAGATCTTCCTTTTGACGTGAACGAAAGCGACGCGTTTGTAAAGGCATTGTCCGAAGCCATCCAAAATGATGAGATTATCGAAACGTTGGTTGAATATTTCCGCATAAGGCCCGACGATATACCGAATGATGTCAAGTTTTCTGCGATGTTCAGTAAATGCATCTACAATGATGTTGAAAAGCGTTATGAATACACGCGCACTTCAAACAATGGATCGTCAGAGGAGGAGTATGTATACGTTGTTTATATAGCTTTGGACGAAAATAACAATTTGAGCTATATACGCGCCTTCAAACAACACGGAGAGGTGATATCGGAAGAAATAAATATAGACAATAACGGCACATATAACGTCAATTTTTAATTATCAACGGCGTTACTCCATGTAATTTATTTCGGATAAACGGTTGTGTATATATTGCGCAACCGTTTTTCGTTGACTTTTTTGGTAATGTTGGCAGTTATTGGCGCTATGTGGACGGCAAACCCACGGTTTGGAAAGAGGAAGATCAATGATAAGGCGAGTGCGTGATTGCGCAAGGACTTTATTGTTTTTCCAAGTCAAAAACGAACGATAATTTGGTCGCAAAACTGTTGACAATTAGTCGCGGGGCGTGAAATAATATATTTAGTAAATAATAGTAGAAATACAGGACAAATTGAGTCGTCAAGCAAGCAAAATTGCTTGACGGCTTGATTTTATTTTGATAGAATATACATTGGTGTTTTATGGCTAATAGTGTGCAAAATGTTGTCATTGGCAAAAGGCAAATTCTCCGAGAGCTCAAAAAGGGCAACATTGCGGAGATACAGATCGCCGTGGATGCCGAGACGGAATACATCACCTTTTTGATAGACTGCGCAAAGGCGCACGGGGTGAGTTACAGGCTTCACTCCACAATGGATCAAATTGCGTTACAGCACGGCATCGAGGTGCCGTCGGGCGCGGTGGGTGTACTCAAAGCATAAAAAGTCAATAATACACAAAAAGCCGTGTTGCAATGTTTTGCTACGTCCATTATTCAATGGCGCTGGCAAAAGGCAAATGCGGTGTGGCACAAATGCGGTACAATGCGACTTGTCGCTTGTATATATGCGAGCGCAAGCTCGTTCCTTCAAGCGTAATGCTTGACATTTCACTATTAAAAGGAGGTAAAAGATGGCAACAATCAACCAATTGATCAGACAAGGCAGAAGAAGCGAAGCGGAAAAAAGCAAATCGCCCCTGCTCGACAGTTGTCCGCAAAAGCGTGGCGTTTGTCTTAACGTGACGACAACTTCTCCCAAAAAGCCCAACTCTGCTCTGCGCAAGATCGCGCGTGTGCGTCGCACCAACGGTATGGAAGGCACATGCTACATCCCCGGAGAAGGTCACAACCTTCAAGAGCACAGCGTGGTACTGATTCGTGGCGGAAGAGTTCGTGATTTGCCCGGTATCCGTTACCATATCATTCGCGGTACGTTGGATACGGCAGGCGTTGCAAATCGCAGACAGGCACGCTCGAAGTACGGCGCCAAACGTCCCAAAGCCGGCAAGAAATAACGCTCGGGACAAACTACTTTTACAGTTCAATTGGTGAAATGTCGAGGTTTTTGAAATTGCGACTTTTCGCCGAGTAAGCAGTATGTCGGCGGTGCATCCGCTATCAGACAGAAGTTTCTCCGCACCGTTGTGCGTCGAGTTGGCTGTATTTGGTAAAAAAACAAAATTTCAAAAACATCATTACAAGGAGGAAAACTTATGCCCAGAAGAAGCGGTGTCCCCAAAAGGGACGTTCTGCCCGATCCCGTATATGGAAGCAAGGTGGTGACAAAGGTCATCAACCAAGTTATGCTGGACGGCAAAAAGGGTACTGCACAAGAGATCGTCTACGGCGCGTTCGACGAGATACGCAACAAGACGGGGCAGGATCCTATGGAAGTATTCAACAAGGCTATCAACAATCTTATGCCTTTGCTCGAATGTAAAGCAAGACGCGTAGGTGGCGCAAACTATCAAGTACCCATGGAGGTCCGCCCCGAAAGACGTCAGACGCTTGCAATTCGTTGGTTGGTAATGTTTGCTCGCAAACGTAGCGAAAGATATATGTATCTGCGTTTGGCAGGCGAATTGTTGGACGCCTACAACGAACAAGGCAACGCGTTCAAGAGAAAAGAAGAAATGCACCGTTCCGCCGAAGCAAACAAGGCGTTTGCGCATTTCAGATGGTAAAAAATATTACTGTAAGCAGGTAAATAAATGGCAAGAAAATATCCCCTGCAAAATGTGCGCAACATTGGTATAATGGCGCACATCGACGCAGGAAAAACCACAACAAGCGAAAGAATACTGTTTTTCAGCGGAAAAACCCGTAAGCTCGGCGAAGTGCACGAGGGTACTGCCGTTATGGACAGCATGGCGCAGGAACAGGAGCGTGGCATCACCATTGCAAGCGCCGCCACAACTGTGCATTGGCTCGACCATTATGACGGCATAGACTACCGTATCAACCTCATCGACACCCCGGGACACGTTGATTTCACGGTGGAAGTGGAACGTTCGCTCCGCGTTTTGGACGGAGCCGTTGCCGTGTTTTGCGCAAAGGGAGGCGTGGAGCCTCAAAGCGAAACGGTGTGGCATCAGGCAAGCAAGTACAACGTTCCCCGTATTGCGTTCGTCAACAAAATGGACATCAACGGCGCCAACTTTCACAACGTAGTCAAAATGATGCGCGAACGCCTCAAAGCCAACGCGCTTCCCATTCAATTGCCTATCGGCAAGGAAGAGACCTTCAAAGGGTTGGTGGACATCATAACGCGCAGAGCGTTCATCTACAACGATCCCACGGGAAACGTTATAGAGGAAGCAGACGTCCCCGCCGATATGGTGGAGGAAGTGGAACAGGCGCGCGCCGAATTGGTGGAGTTTGTTGCAGGTACGGACGACGAGTTGATGGAAAAGTTCTTTTCCGAGGGGGACCTCAGCATAGACGAAATAAAGCGCGGACTCAGAAAAGCAGTTATCAATTTGCAAGTCAACCCCGTGCTGTGCGGATCCGCCTACAAAAACAAGGGCGTGCAAAAACTTTTGGACGCAGTGTGCGACTACTTGCCCAGCCCCGTGGATATCGATCACGTTGTGGGATTTGACGTTGACGACTCCAACGTAAAGTTGGTTCGCAAAACGGACGACAACGAGCCTTTCTGCGGTTTGGCGTTCAAGATAGTAGCCGATCCCTTTGTGGGCAAGCTCGCCTACTGTCGTGTGTACAGCGGTACGCTTCAAGCGGGAAGCTATGTGTACAACAGCACAAAGGGCAAACGCGAACGCATCACCAAAGTGTTGCAAATGCACGCCGCTCAACGCGAAGAGATAGAGGAAACTTACGCAGGCGAAATAGTTGCGCTTGTGGGACTGAAAGAAACGACAACGGGCGACACGCTTTGCACGGAAAAAGCCCCCATCGTGTTGGACAGCATGGTGTTCCCCGAGCCTGTCATAAAGGTGGCGATAGAGCCAAAGACGAAAGCAGGTCAGGAAAAGATGACGCTTGCGCTCATCAAGTTGGCGGAGGAAGATCCCACTTTCAAAACCTACACGGACAAGGAAACGGGACAAACCATCATTGCAGGCATGGGAGAACTTCACTTGGAGATCATCGTGGACAGATTGCTACGCGAATTCAAGGTGGAGGCAAACGTCGGACAACCGCAGGTATCCTACCGCGAGACTATACGCAAAGCGGTGGAGGCGGAAGGCAAGTATATTCGTCAATCGGGCGGTAAAGGTCAGTACGGCCACTGCAAAATACGTCTTGAACCGCTTGAAGCGGGCAAGGGCTACGAATTTGTAGACGCAACGGTGGGCGGAAGCATCCCGAAGGAATTTATCCAACCCATAAACAACGGCATTATCGAAGCGTCCAAAACGGGACCGCTTGCAGGCTACGAGGTGGTGGATTTCAGAGCGACCGTTTTCGACGGCAGTTTCCACCCCGTGGACAGTTCGGAAATGGCATTTAAGATAGCGGGCAGTCTTGCATTCAAAAACGCCGCGTCCATTGCCGATCCCGTGCTGTTGGAACCCATGATGAAGGTGGAGATCACCATGCCCGAGGAATATCTCGGCGACGTTATGGGCAACGTGTCCAGCCGTCGCGGAAACATCACAGGCATCGAACTGCGCAACGGAGTGCAGGTGGTAAACGCCCTCATTCCCCTTGCGGAGATGTTCGGATATGCCACGGATCTGAGAAGTCGCACCCAAGGCAGAGGAAACTACACAATGCAATTTGATCACTTTGCCGAGGTTCCAAAGGCAATTCGTGACAAATTAGCCAAGGGTTTGCAGTAAAAAGTGCTTTTTGACTCAAAAATTTGCTCAAAAAGTATAGACCAATACAAAAAAATATTGTATAATTATTTTTAGCGATGAAAATTAGCGTCGCACCAAAACAAAACAAAAATAAAAATTGACATCATAAAATTCAGGAGGAAACAACAACAATGGCAAAAGCTAAATTTGACAGAAGCAAACCGCACGTCAACATTGGTACAATCGGTCACGTAGACCACGGCAAGACCACCTTGACAGCCGCTATCACAATGGTTATGGCTATGCAAGGTAAAGCAGAAGTCATGAAGTATGACGAAATCGACAAGGCACCCGAGGAAAAAGCTCGTGGTATCACGATCAACACCGCTCACGTTGAGTATCAAACAGACAAGCGTCACTATGCTCACGTTGACTGCCCCGGCCACGCCGACTACGTCAAGAACATGATCACCGGTGCCGCACAAATGGACGGCGCTATATTGGTGGTTGCCGCTTCCGACGGCCCCATGCCTCAAACACGCGAACACATCCTGCTTGCTCGTCAGGTTGGCGTTCCCTACATCGTGGTATTCCTCAACAAGACAGACCTTGTTGACGACGAAGAGCTTCTTGAACTTGTCGAAATGGAAGTACGCGAACTTCTTACAAAATACGAATTCCCCGGCGACGAAATCCCCGTTATCCGCGGTTCGGCAAAGGCCGCTATGGACGCGGCAGTTGCAGGCAACACCAACCTCAACGATCCCGTGTTCAAGCCCATCCTTGACCTCATGGACGCCGTTGACGAATACATTCCCACTCCGCAACGTGACACAGACAAGCCTTTCTTGATGCCTGTCGAGGACGTGTTCACCATCACGGGACGTGGAACAGTTGCAACAGGCAGAGTAGAGCGCGGTAGCGTAAAGCCCTCCGATCCCGTAGAGATCGTAGGATTGAAGGACGAAATCAAGACATCCGTTGTTACGGGCGTTGAGATGTTCCGCAAACTGCTTGACGTAGCATATGCAGGCGACAACGTAGGACTTCTTCTTCGTGGTATCGATCGCAAAGAGGTAGAACGCGGACAAGTTATCGCTAAACCCAAGAGTGTTACACCGCACAGGATCTTTGAAGGACAAGTTTACGTCCTCACCAAAGAGGAAGGCGGACGTCACAGCCCCTTCTTCAAGGGATACCGTCCTCAATTCTATTTCCGCACAACGGACGTTACAGGTTCTATCGAGCTTGACGCCGGTGTAGAAATGGTTATGCCCGGCGACCACACTCACATCAAAGTGGAACTTATCACTCCCATTGCTATGGAAGAAGGTCTCCGCTTCGCTATCCGTGAAGGCGGTCACACAGTAGGTTCCGGCGTCGTTTCCAAAATTATTGCCTAATTTTGTAGCGAAGGCTTTTAACAACTGACTAACGAAATTCGCCCCGTTTGAACTATGCGCTTTGCATAACGCTCAAACGGGGCGCTTTGCGCTCGGGTATCCCGCGCGAAAATGGCTTCACGGTATCGCGCATATCCCCTGTAAAAAGGCTTCGCGCGTCGCAACTCGCCCTTGACATCACTGCCCACACAAACTGTGTGGGCAGTAAAGCTGTCTGGCGGTTGCTCCTTTCCACATCAAATCTACTGGATTTGATGGGGGCCCCGAATTTCGCCCTCGTTGCAGATTGTTTTGATTGGGGACACACTCGTTCTCAGAAGAATAATGTCATTTTTTTATTTATCGGTTTTGCGCTCCGCCCTCGTTGCAGATTATTTTGCAGTGGATACCCTCGCTCTCTGTGTATAAGGTCCCCGACCACCCGCCCCTATTCGCGGGGATATATTCTATGCACTACAAAAAGTGTTGGTGCGGATATGGGACACACTCGCTCTCTCTATCATAAGGTCCCCGACGGCGTCGCAACTCGCCTTGGACATCACCGCACATCGCTCGCATATCCCCTGTAAAAAGGCTTCGCGCGTCGCAACTCGCCCTTGACATCACTGCCCACACAAACTGTGTGGGCAGTAAAGCTGTCAGGCGTTTGCTCCTTTCCCCATCAAATCTACTGGATTTGATGGGGGCCCCGAATTTCGTCCTCGTTGCAGATTATTTTACAGTGGATACACTCGCTCCCACCGTTACAAGGTCGGGACATTTTTTGACTAACTAATTTTGATTATAATGTTTTTTCCTTATCTTTTGGGTACCGCTGTCAGGTATTGCTCATGCTACCCATGCGAATACTCATTCGCACGGGAACCCGTTTTTCCCACAAAGTCTATGGGACTTTGTGGGGTGCCCGTGGTTTGCACGGACATATTTTTAGTACTACAAATGGTGTTGGTGCAGGTACGGGACATACGGATAGAAACAAATTTTTTTATCGCCTTGCAAGATATATAGCCGAAGGGCAAACGTTATGTCGCGCTGTGATTTTTCCACCCCATATGCACGTTTTTGTATGTTTTTGCGCAAATGGGGCGTCGATTTGAGGGATTGAGGCAGTAGCAAAAACTCAAATGTTTCGCCTGTATCACTTTGCTTGCACATTGTTCACAAGTAAATTTGATTTGTCTATGTAACTGTCCCGTTGTCGTTTAGTTTTATTTTTCTCGGCTCGGCACACCTATTTCAGCGACATGATTGCCTCTTTTTTGTTAAATTAAAAGACGGCAAACAAGATACTTTTTTGTATCTTATTTGCCGTCTTTATTGTCCTCGCTTTCGGGATCTTTTCTTGGCTTATTTAATTGTTACTCAAACTGTTCTATCACAGTTTCTTCTTTGGTATCTTCGTCGTAGAAATAGTAGTATGTTCTTATATCTCCGCCCTTGGCTTTTTGTTGATGACTGAACACCAACGGTTTGCCGTTTGCTATCGGCCATTCGGGCGATTGCACCCAACGCGGATAGGTCTTGTCGTATTTGAACAACGCCTTTATCTTCTCTTTTCCCATTGCTATGCGTTTGGTCTTGGGCAAGTCTTGCGGTATCTCGTCCATAATTTTTTGAAATATGCTGTCGTCATCAAAATACAACCAAGCGGGTTGGATTTTCAATAAAAAACTGTACTCTTCTCGATATTTTGAATACAATGTATATTTTACTTTGTTTTCGTCCAAGAAAGCAGATAATATTTGTTGCAACATATATCTAATGGTATAACTATTCCACCGATGACGGACAAACCACCAATCTTTTTGCATAAGATCATATAGAGAATAATTATACTCCGACAAAAAAGAGTACTTTGTTGGCATTTTCTTGCGCAACAGAGATTGTAGAGATTTGTTTGTTAAAAATTGATTGTGAAAACTTTCCGCAGATAGCCTTCCCTCAACATAGTCCACAATGATTTTATACTCTTTTTTCATATCAATCCTCCATATTTTATAGCGTTTTCAAGCGTCCAAGGTAATTTGGACCTACTTACAAAGTAGCCGATAGCCTTGTGCTCGCAATGCCCTTTGCTCGCAACGCCCTGTCGCTTTGGGGCTGACGCGT
>CANQJK010000029.1 GCA_947624235.1 uncultured Clostridia bacterium
GATACTATGTGTTCGGCAGTTGGGGAATAGACTACGGATATAACGCCGTATCTTGGGCGTTTGTTTACAACTGCTTTGTGTTTGCCGATATAGCAATAGTGCTTGTGATAGGGGTGTTGGCGCTCTCCACCAAAACCATGCGTCGCGTGATCGCAGAAGTAAGGCAACCTCGGTAGCATGTTGCCTCGCCCGTCAAAGGCGGGCGCACATACCTTTGCGGATATGTCAAAAAGTTAAATTTCTTTGCCAAAATTTTGCAAATGTGTTGGCAATGAAGAAAAAATAACACAATCCTGCTAATTTTGCGCAGTTTTGAATGCGCATTGCATTTTACCCCCGTTCATCGGGGGTAAAATTTTGAAAATTTTTTTGTTTTTTTGAAATTATTTTCAAAAAGCATCTATACAAACGTTTTTCAGTATGGTATAATTATAAAGTTAAAATCATATGCCCGAGTTTGCCTTTTGCAAACGAATGTCATTCAACAAGGTAGGTTAAGATAATGGAAAAAATTGCATTGATCGATCTTGGATCCAATACCGCGCGTTTAGTCATCTACGATGTCTTGGACAACAACTACTTTATCGTTTCCGAGGAACGTCGCGAACCTGTACGTCTTGGGGAGACCGAAGCAGACGGTAGCCTCAAACAAACGCGTATCATGCAAGCAATTGCCACGCTCAAATCTTTCAAGCTGATCTGTACGATCAAAAAAGTCGATCGTATCCTTGCCGTAGCCACTGCCGCGGTTCGCAGAGCAAGCAATCAAAAGACATTTTTGTCTGATGTGTTCAATGCCACGGGTATTCGCATAACAACGGTTTCCGAGGAAGAGGAAGCAAACTATGTGTACCAGGGAGTTGTCAATTCCATGGACATTCCTCGCGGTTTGATCATGGAAATAGGCGGTGGTTCCACCAAGTTTGTGTACTATAACCGTCGCACGATCCTCCACACCAAGATATTCGATTTTGGCGCGGTAACATTGTACAACAAGTTTGTTGCAGAGGGAAAAACTCCCGAGCAGATCTCCGACGAGATGGTAGACTATGTAAAGCAACAGCTGGAACAGGTAGAATGGTTCAAGGAAGTGGAAGCGGAAACGCAGTTGATAGGCGTGGGCGGTAGTTGTCGCAACCTTGCGCGGATCATTCGCAAAGTAAAGAAGTATCCGCTGGACATGGTGCACAATTATCAAATGGATGTTGAGGACTTCAACTATGTCTACAACATGATCCGTCCCCTCGATCTGGACAAAAAACGTCGTATCAAGGGTTTGAGTTCTGCCCGTGCGGATGTGTTCCCCTCGGCGTTGGCGGTCATCAAGGCGTTTGTGGACTACATGGGTTTCAGCAAGATTGTTGCAAGCGGTTCGGGCTTGCGCGAGGGCGTGATGTTCAATTACGTCGTGCCTCAAACGTTGGAAAAACCCATTTCCGATACGCTTGGATACAGCCTGCATAGTTTTGCGCGCCATATGGGCGTAAACGTTTCTCACGCCGAACAGACCTTTACGCTGTGCGTTCAGCTGTTCAAACAGTTGAGAGTGTTGCACAAGTTTCCGCGGGCATACGTCAAGGTTTTGCGCGTGTGCGCAATGCTTCACGATATAGGCAAATCCTTCAAATTTTACAACAGCGCAAAGCATACCGCGTATATGATCCTCAACAGCAATTTGTGGGGCATTTCGCACAAGGATCTCGTCATGGCGGCCATGGTCACGGACGTGTACGACAAGGAAGAATTCAACACTTCGGCTTGGGCAAGATACAACTGTATCCTCTCGCCCGAAGATGTGGAGGCAGTGCGCAAGCTTGCCGTTATTTTGCGTTTGGCTTCGGCATTGGATTTTGGCATGCGCAATGCGGTATCCGAAGTTTCCTGCGATGTTTTGGGCGACAGCGTCATCATGAAAACGGAGCTTAACGGCGACGCAAATCTGGAACTTAACGCGGCCAACTATATAGCGCTGGATTTCAAAAAGGTATTCAAAAAGAACCTTGAAATTTTGTAGAATGTGATTTTTCAACGCAAACAGTTGTTCACCTCCTTTACACTTAAAAAAGAGTTACTATTTCGCCTTTTTGGCTATCGCCTCACAAAGCGGAAATATGTAACTCTTTTTTTGCTCACAGTTTTTTTTGGTTAAATAACAAAATGTCGCTCGCATATCCCCATCAAAACGGCTTCGCTTCGGGGCTGTCGAATTATACGTTTTTTAGTTGTTTATTCAAATAAATTCGACAGTCCCTCGTTGCAGATTGTTTTGGTTGGGGATATGCTCGCTCTGGGCAAAATAAGGGCCCCGACCACCCACCCCCATTCGCTGTGATTTGATTGTGAGCGTTATAATCAGTATTGGTGCAAAATACTCGCTCCCACCGTCACAAGGTCCCCGACCACCCGCCCCTATTCCATAAACAATATCTGTAAAAAATAATAAACTGTAACAAGCAATAACAAAACAGAACAAAACGGAACGAACGTGTATCTAATGATAATGTAAATGTAAATGTTAATGTAAATGTAAATGAGAGTGTGTATGTAAATGTAAATATCGATTACAACACGCTCTCATTTTTTATATAAACAAACAACACGAAAAGCAATGTTTCCAGTCATAACAAAATATATCAAAAGAAAAAAAACAACAAACAAGAACGAACGTGTATCTAATGATAATGTAAATGTAAATGTTAATGTAAATGTAAATGAGAGTGTGTATGTATATGCAGATCGATAAATCGTAACTTCATAAATTTATTTTCACACTCCAACATTTATTATATAGCCAAAATGTATTTGACAAAAACGCAAGCGACTTTATCAAAGTTGTTTTGACCTAATTTGCGGATATATTTTGACAACAGTCAAATAGTGTGCTACAATGGTATTAGAATTTTTGTTCTAAATGCCCTCTTGTTATTTTAATATTTGCAGGATGAGGCATAGTATAAGCAGTGACGGCGCGTCGCTACAAAACATCACGGTAGCGGTGCGGTAGGGCAAAGGAGTTAATGGTGAAGCAGTACGTCGCAATAGATCTCAAATCTTTTTACGCGTCGGTAGAGTGCAGGGAGCGCGGTTTGGATCCGCTTACCACGCACTTGGTCGTTGCCGACGAGTCGCGTACGGAAAAAACTATTTGTCTTGCCGTTTCGCCTGCGCTCAAAGTCTACGGCATACCGGGGCGCGCACGGCTTTTTGAGGTGGTGCAAAAGGTTCGCGCCGTCAACGAATCGCGCTTGGGCAAATCTCCCCGTCGCAAGCTCGTAGGAGCCTCTCACAACGCGTTGGAACTGCAAAAGGACAGTTCGCTTGCGTTGGACTTTGTGATAGCGCCACCTCGCATGTCGCTATACATCGATTACAGCACGCGAATTTTCAACATCTACACAAAATATGTATCTCCGCAGGATATCCATGTGTATTCCATAGACGAGGTTTTTATCGATGTAACAAGCTATCTCAAAACCTACAAAACGACGGCGCGAGAGCTTGCAATGCGCATGATAGACGACGTGTTGCGTCAAACGGGCATCACAGCCACCGCGGGCATAGGTACAAACTTGTATCTTGCCAAGGTCGCCATGGACATTGTTGCAAAACACATCGAGCCAAATGGCGACGGCGTTCGCATTGCCGAGTTGGACGAAATGACTTACAGGCAACAATTGTGGACGCACACCCCGTTGACGGACTTTTGGCGGGTGGGAGCGGGCTATGCCCAAAGACTCAACAACGTGGGACTGTACACAATGGGGGATATTGCGCGCTGTTCGCTGTGCAACGAGGGGCTTTTGTACAAGCTGTTCGGTATCAATGCGGAACTTTTGATAGATCACGCCTGGGGTTGGGAGCCTGTAACTATTGCCGACATCAAGCGCTACAAGCCCTCGGCAAACAGTATCAGTTCGGGGCAGGTGCTCAGTTCTCCCTACACCTTCGAAAAGGGCAAACTTATTGTGCGCGAGATGACGGATCTGTTGGTGCTGGATCTGGTGGACAAGGGCTTGAAAACGGACCAGATAGTGCTGACGGTAGGCTACGACGTGGAATGTCTCACCAACTCCGACATACGAAAAAAATATCATGGAGAGGTGCATGTGGACCGCTACGGGCGAAAGGTTCCCAAACACGCCCACGGGACGGCAAATTTGCCCTTCTACACATCATCGACGCGACTGATCACCTGCGCGACAATGGAGCTTTACGACAAAATCGTCAACAAGGATCTTCTTGTGAGGCGCATGTACGTCGTGGCAAACAGAGTTCTTGCAGACGCGGACGTGCCCGTCAGACAGTACGAACAAATGGACATCTTCACCGATCCCGACGAACTGGAACGTCAGCGCAACGCCGAAATGCAAGCGCTTGCAAAGGAAGAAAATCTGCAAAAAACGGTGTTGACGATACACAAAAAATATGGCAAAAACGCTCTGATAAAGGGTATGAATTTGGAAGAAGGCGCCACGACGGTGGAGCGCAACAATCAGATAGGAGGGCACAAAAAATCTTGAAAACGGATATTTCCTGCTATAAAGATTTGATCGATTTGCCCCATCATGTATCGTCCAACCGACCGCATATGTCCGTTTACGACAGGGCGGCGCAGTTCAGTCCCTTTTCCGCGCTTAAAGGATACGAAGAGGAAATCGACGAGACGGCGCGCTTTACCGATGTCAAAATAGAACTCGACGGCGCGCAGATAGACGAACTGAACGAAAAACTGCTTTTGTTGAGCGAACACATTGCCGAGCGCCCCGAGGTAAAGGTGACGTACTTTGTGGCAGATACGCGCAAAGAGGGCGGAGAATATGTTATTGCCGAGGGCAATGTAAAAAAGATAGACGTGTACGGTCAGCGATTGATTTTGTCGCAAGGCGTTATCGTACCTTTTGACGACATCTATTCGATAGAATTGAAATAGCAGGTGGCTACATCAAAGCGATATAATATTTTGTGATGTCATTGTGTTTTGCAACGGATTTTGAACCGCGTATTTTTTTGATTGCATGCGATAACTGACAACAAGGCGATGTTGCTATGCACAGCCGTGCATTGCATCATTGTTTTTTTTCAAATATATTCAGTAAAAGTTGCTGTCTTTTTGTAGCGTAGAGCCTACCGCTCTCAACTTTTTTTCCGGTGCAACATATTATGAAAATGACATAGCGCGACGTAGTCGATTACATAGGCATTATGCCTGTGAAAATCGAAAGGAGGTCTGCGCTATGGAAAGTTATCTTGAATTGATAAGTGTTCCTGCCATTGCAACGTTTGTTTTTGTCGTGATGAGTTTGATCAAGTACGCGGTAAACAATGCCAAGTTCGACAGGTTTGTGCCGTTGCTATCGGCTTTGCTTGGCGCGGTGAGCGGTGTGGTTTGCTATTTTGCATTGCCATGCATAATATCGGCTAACAATGTTGTCGTCGCCCTTGTATTGGGTGGCGCCAGTGGCTTGACGGCTACGGGAACGCACCAAATGGTCAAACAGTTGAGGCAAAAGGACGCGAACAAATCGGACATTAACGACGTCGATAACGACGATTCTGCGTAATACGGGACACCCCGCCGAGCTAACTCGGCGGGGTATTTACATTGTGGTGATGACGGAGTCAAAAACTCAAACCTTGCCTTATGCACATATATGTGGCGCAATACGGCGTCTGATTCCGCTTGCTTTCAGTCATTTACGCCTACTAAACTTCCCCGACGGCAATGCTCGTTTTCCTTGCCTTGCTTGTGTCTTTGTGGCAGAACGTTTGGCGGATAAAAGTCGAATACGCACCCCAAAAAGGTGCGTATCTGGTTGTAATGGTGGAGGTGACGGGAATTGCACCCGTGTACCAACGCCAGACTATTTGACTTTCTTCGCGCACAGTTTACTTTCGTTGTCGTACGTTCAAGATAGCAAACCAACTTGAATGTACCCGCGCCGAGAAAAGTTTCGAACCGAGGCGTCTCGATGTAACCGCCAAGGTCCTATTTGCGTGTTATTGCGCAGAACACATTGTTACGCAAAGAAACAAAGGTCTACGTGCCGAAGTTAATTAAGCGGCAAGCGCCATTCTCGAAGAACGGACTGTTGTGCTATTGTTAGCATTTATTTTAGTTTTGCCTTGTTGACGCAGATGCGCTGCGACGCGCTTATCAAATCTCCTTGAACGTCGGGCGAATCTAACAAACACCCCCGCATAAATTTGTAAGTAGAGTTATTATATACTAAATCACAAAAAAAGTAAACACAAAAAGCCGTTATGCCGATAAATTTTTAGCGACGTCGTCAGATAAACAGATCGCCCAAGTCGGCGCATGCGCATAGTACGATAGCGAGGGGCTGTCCCGAAGTCGGTAGTGGTGATGTCAAAGGCGAGTTGCGACGCGAGGTGGGCGGTCGGAAACCTTATGATAGAGAGAGCGAGGGTGTTTCGCACAAAATAATCTGCAACGAAGACACTGCCCCGAAACCAGCAAGTCAAAAAAATGTCCCGACCTTGTAATAGATAGAGCGAGTGTATCCCCTGTAAAATAATCTGCAACAAGGGCGTAGCCCGAAGCGAAGCCTTTTTACAGGAGATATGCGAGCGTTTTGTCAATGGCTCTAATGGCAAATCGTTGGGGCAAGTAGGTTTCTTTCTTTTAATATTTCCTTTGCACGCAACATTTGACATAGAGCACAAAAAAACATCCACCCTTTTCAGGGTGGACGTTGTTTTGTCACAAGCTATTTGATTTACTTGTCATCGTCTTTTTTCGACTCTTCCGTTTCAACGGTTTCTGTCGTGGACGTATCGGCGGTTTCCGTCGTTGTTGTTTCAACGGTTTCGGTCGCTACTTCCGTATCAACGGTCGTTGTTGCTTCTGTGGCAACCGTATCGGCGGTTTCAGTCGTGGTTTCGGTAGTTTCGGTAGTTTCCGTTCTGCCAAATCTTTCGTTTACCGTCTTGATTTTGATAAATCCGTCTCTTAACAACGACTTGGTCGATCTGTGTCTCATTCTGTAATTGACGTTTTGTTCCTTTCCGCGTTGGACGCCCATTCTGTCCATAAGCAAAGCGATCAATTGTTTTGCATATTTGAGACTGCGACTTCCCGACACTTTAACAAGGGTGGGCGTATTTGCGTAGCACGCCTTGTTGGAAACGTCTTTTGCATGATACTTGGGCGCAAGATCTTCGGCTCTCAATGCGATGTACATATTGAGCTTCTTTCCGCGGATTTGAAGGATCACGCATTTAGCTCTTCCCTTGTAGAAGGAGTCGAACTTCCAACTTACGCGCGAACGTACTTTCTTGTAGGAGAGCAGTTCGTTTTTGAGGTCGGAGTAGAGCGCTTTGAGTTTGTCGTCTGCCTGCGACAGTTTAGCGGTAAAGCTTCTGTCCAGAACATCGCGAGAACCAAGCACGATATCCAACGTCTCTTCCTCGCCTGTAACGACGACAGGAACAACTTCGGTCTCGGTGGGAACTTCGTCTACAACAGGTTCTTCGACAACCTCTTCAACAGGTTCGGTTTCTTCAACGTGTTCTTCCTCGACAACTTCCTCTGTCTCCGCAGATTCCTCGGCGACGTCGTCCGTGGCTTCGGTTGCTACTTCTTCGGTAGTTTCGGTGGTGGTGTCGTCACCTTGTCCGTTACGACGGAGCAACAGGATGATGATCACGATGTTGAGTATGATGATCACTGCCAACAGCACCCAGATCCACCAAGTTGCAAGTTGATCCGTTGTGCTTTGAGAAAGCACTGCAAATTCGGAGAAGTTGCTGACGGTAAATGTGATAACGCCGTTTTCTACCGTAGCCTCTACAATATTACGACCGTTGTGAACGTGAATAAGCACAAGGTCTTCTGTTTTGAGATCGCCGAATTTGTCGCTGTTTGAAAGCGTAACTCTAAATTCGCCCTCTACATTTTCATGGTCTACAAAGTGTATATCCAACACTTGCAAAATTGTAGAGTCAACGTTGAGGTTGTTTTGTTCAAGTGTTTCTTTGAAGTAGTTGATAGCATATTCGGACGTTGTAGCGCCACCTGCAAGTTTTGCCGTCTTGGGAAGAGCGCCCAAAACGTCCACTACGGTAACGGTGGTGCCGTCTACTTCAAACGTGAATTGTTGTCCCTTTTCGCCGTCGGGGTTTATGGGTGGCTTGTCAGGTTCATCGCTACCGTCATCGGTGATTTTCCAAGTCAGTACGCTTGTCGTCAGCGTTACGTTTTTACTGTTTACGACAACAGTAGATGTGTGTGTGCCTATTTGAGACTGCGTGTCATCTTTCAATTCCCAGTTGTCTCTGCCGACCAACTTGTTAAGTTTGGCAGTGGTTTCACTATCAAGGTGTACCGTGTAGGATCTGCCTGCCTCGTACTTGAAGTTGTCCTGTTCAAGCTTGGGCGTAATTTCCGCAGGTTCAATTTCCCAGCTGAGTTGTACGTTGCCCTTGAACACATAGTTTTGAGAAATAAAGACTATCTCAACATTGTAAGTTCCCGCATCTGTTGCTCTCAAATCTCCGACGAAGTCCCACTTCTGACCTTGCGGACCAACTATTGCTTGCAAATCGTTCAGGTTGGTCAGGGAAACAATATGTTCTGTTGCGTCATATGTAAAGGCGCCTTCGTAATCCCACTCGGCATTGAACTCGATTTCCTGTTGTGTTATTGTAACGAATACGGTGTCGGTGGTAACGGTTTTGGTTTTGGCGTCGCAATTTGTGGAAGCAAGCACTACGGATGTAACTTCGCAACAATACTCTCCGCTACCTGCGTCGGCGGGGGTAGTGTAAGAACTTTCCGTTGCGCCCTCGATAGCCTCGCCGTCCTTGTACCATTGATAGGTGTATTCTTGGGAACCGTGGCCTTCACCGAAGCTTTCCACTGTTGCATGCAGCGTTATTCCCACTCCCGTTTTGTCGTAAACTTTGCTGTAATTGTTGTTTCCTTCGTCAGTTGCTCCGTCAACGTCACGGATAACAGCTTTGAATTTTGTAACTGCGTGCAATGCAACGTCGCCGTTTACTTCCGTTACCTGTTCGTCAACGTCGTTGAGCCAAGCAACGATTTCGGCACCGTCCTTGCCCTCAATAGTGGGTACAAACGTGCTTACATCTGCTCCGTCGGGAAGCAGACCGCGAACGGTGTCGCCGATAGGTTCGCCGTCGGTGGTGTAGTCACTTACATTGTAGGTGTAGCTTACGTTGCTGATACCGGGCAGTGTTGCGCTGACGGACACTGCAACGTCTTCGTACACGACGTTATGGCTGATCCAATCGACTATCCCTTCGATTGTGGACGTATCTTCCAAACCGAGTACGCTCGCGATCTTGCGAACGCCTCTTGTGAGCACGGAGTCATATTTGCTTGCTACAAACGACACAGTGCCCGACCAAGAAAGTTGACCGTTTTGTACTATGCCTGCAAGTGTTCCGTCACTGAGATTTTCGGGAATGAATTTGAGTCCTCTTTCCGCATAGTCGATGAGCGTTTCGAAAAGTCCTTCCACTTGACCGCTTCTTTCCAGTCTGTTCAGGACCTTGATCATCTCATCGTTTGCCTCGGTGGTGAGGAAGTTGACAAGATCTTCTCTCTCCCATTCCGTAACATTCAACTCTTGTAGCTCGTTCAAAACTTCTTGCGTTGCGCCTTCCAGTTTTTGGGGAATTCCCGAAATACCGTATTCTTGGAGAACTTTTTCCACATCTTCTACGGTTTGCTTGGAAGCAACTTTCTTTGCAAGACTGAGACCGCGGTTCAGCACTGCGTCGATATATCTTTGCGCAGTTGTCGCCGACAGTCTGCCGTTAGATTGAGTCGCCAACCAATCGGCGTCCAAAACCTTGCTGAACAAAGCGTTGTAGTCAATGGCCTTTGCAACATCAAGGAAGAAGTCTTTGCCCAGTTCCTTTACGCGCGCCAGTGCGTCCGCAAAAGTCATATCCGTAAGGGTAAACAGTTCGTGTTGCGACTTTTCGTTCAGTTCGTTTACCACAAGGCTGAGCAGTTGTGTGTGCACGTCGGGCACTCTCACGTTGAGCGTCCACACGCCGTCTACTTTGCCGAAATCGACGTGATCCTTGACGTAGTTGACTGCGGTTTGCACAACCGAACCGTTGTAGTTTACAAGTTCTACAACAGCGGTGAAGTCCGCGTCGCCAAAGGAAAGACCGATGTGCACGTCGTAGCTGATCACAAACTCGTCCTCGACCGCTTTGACTTTGTTGAACAGATCCGAAACAAGTCCCTTGACGCCTTTGGCGTTCATTTGTTTGAGAAAATGTTCAACAAGAGAGCCATTGTCTTGGTCGGCTCCCGTGCCGGGTATTCTGTCATCGGATGATTCATAAATGAGATGTCCGCCGACAACGATATTGCGAAGAGCCGAGAAAATGTCGGCTGCGGTCAAAGCGGGAGCGCCGTTTTCAACGATATCATTAACATCTTTGGTAAGTTCCTCTGTTTTTTTGGTGTTGCTGTCGAACATCTCGCCGTAGTTGCTACCGAGAACTTCCGTTACGTCCTTTCCGGTTTGCTTGGCTTCTTTGAGGTCTTCTTTGAGCTGTTCTTTGAGTTCAGCGAGTGTTTTGCCGTCGTTTTCATTGTTTTTAATGAGTTCTTCGGCGCGTTTTTCGACGATGACGTCTTCAACGACTTCGTTGACTTCCTCTACGACCTTTTCGACTTCCTCAGGCGCCACATCGGGATTTCTTTCCAAATACTCTGCAACGGCTTGTTTGATCGCGATGTCGTAGTCACCGTCGAGGTATTTTTCCAATTCCCCGTCCTCTTTGAGGCGTTCTTGCAATTTGTCTTTGTAGCGACCAAGCACCGATTGCACATCTTCGCCATCAAATGGGGCGCCGAGTTTGAATACAGAATGCGGTTGCACGTTGATAGGTTCCGCAGTGGAAAGCATTTGATCGATGATCAAACTTTTCAATTGCGAAACAAGTTCGGACTTTAATGCAGTCAAATCGTTGGGACGCAAGTCTTCAAGGCGCGAAACGTCCAAAGCGACCTTCAATTGTGTTCCGTCTGTGGTCACTTCGACGACTTTGCGTTCGGTAGGTTGCTCAGGCTCTGCAACGGCAACCGTGGCGAACACCACGCTGAAAACAAGTATCAACGAAAGAAGTGCAATCAAAACCGTTTTTAGGTTTCCATGAGTCTTTTTCATACAGATACTCCTTTTTTTGTCTGAAATAATATTTCAAGTGTAATAATATTCACGCGTACGCGCAAATATATACCGCTACAATTGTATATTATATTAAATTTCTTGTCAATACTTAAAATGAAAAAACACCCTAAAAAATTACATTTTTTTGCAAAATACGAGTTCTCCTGCAAAATCGGCAATTGTTTTTAAGTTTGTTTCAAGCTTTGTGCACATTTTTTTACTTTTCGGCGCGTTTGTTTGTCGGCTTGTATCCGCAACGCATAGAAACTTTTAACGGCAATGCGTCAATGTTTTGCACGCGATCTGCGCTTTTTGCGGACAAGCAAAACTGTCAGCGCCACAACGCCTACCACAACAACGCCCCCAACAACGGAAAGGGCAATGACGAGTTTTGTAAACGTGCCCGTGTCGGAGCCTATCTCTTCCAACGGCGAAGAAGTGTATATTGCGTTGTAAACGGCGTCGCCTGTCACTGTTGTAGCGTTGTTATCCCAACCCGCAAAAGTGTAGGAGTATTCGCCGTCGGGCGACTTTGTCGGAGTCCAGTCGGGCAGTTTTACTTCCTCGCCATAGCGATAGGTTTGTTTGAGGAGCACTTCGCCTTCGGAGCAGAAAGTGACGGTGTAATAGATATCCGACAACCTGACGAAAAGCGTCACGTCGCTGTTCGGCATCACAAACGAGTTGTTTTCTACCGTCACCGTGTTGCCGTTCGAGTCCACATAGTAAATTTCTTCAAAATTTTTGCCTACGGGTATGTCGCCCAAGGTGAGGTGTACCGTTGTGTAGCGTTTGATGTCCTGATACATGTCGGCAGAAAGCATTTCGGCACTTGACTTTGCTATGTACACGTTGAACAGCGGGCGCAATTCGTACCGCGTGTTCGGGGTTATGGCAAATTCCGCCTTGTTGTCTTGTAGCGTTACGCGGACGGACACGCTTGCGTCTCCGTCAATGCGCAACAACTTTGTGTTGGAGGGCAAAAAGTTTCCCGTCACGGTGACGCGCGGAGAAATGGGGCAGTCTACCTCGCCCTCGTCGCCCAACAGCGTCAGTTTGTATGCGTAGGACATGCTCTCCGTTTGCGCGCTGTAAAAATCGTATTTGCGCACGTTGCTATCTATTGCCTGTTGCACGTCTGCGTAGGAAAACGTGAGGACGTACTTGTTTGTGCTCAACACGACTCCGCAATTGTAGCGATTTGCAATTTCAAACAGCAACGTTATGTCCGTTGGATCTTTGCCAACGGAAAACTCGGCGGTGTAGTAGCCGTCGGTGCGGGTGATCTTGGCAGGTATGTCGTTGGAGGACGTCAACACTGCCGTTTGTTTGAATACAGCCGTATATGTTGCGTCTGCCGTGGCGACAACGGGAGTTACGTCCCATTTTTCAAATATAAACGCGTATCGCGAATTGGGTTCCAATGCGGGCGTGCCGTCGGGATATACGGGCATGTCCCCCTTCCAAACGGCGGTCACGGTGCTTGTGTCTCCCACCTTCCAGGTGATAACGGCGCTTGCTTCGAATTGAGCGGTGTAGCGTACCGTTTGTTGCGTCATTTCGACAGGCATGGGGCTCCACTCGACAAAGCGATATTTTCTGCCGTCGGCGTCGTCTTGCTTGATAACGTCGCCTTCAAATTGCGGAATTTCGCCAAACGGGGTTTGTTGTTTGTACTCCACGCCGTCTATCACCCAAATAACGTCGTACAGGTTGGGCGTTTGTTGAAATTTGGGAAGCAGGTGCAGTTCCGTACCCTCGCGCAAATTGTTCCAATCGACTTCCTCGCCGTCGGGATACACCCACCCGTCAAACAAGCAGGTGTAGCCGTCAACGTGTTTGGAGGGCAACTCCAAGTCTGCGGGGTACTCGATGTAAGTTCCGCGTTCGCCGTCCACGGGGTAACATTCGGAATCGATGTTTTCCGAGACGTGGAAGTACACGGTCACGCTGTCGTAATTGCGAAAATATTTTTTTATGTTCGCTTCTACTTGGAAACAGAAGTCGTCGGTGTGCTCTTTTCGCAGTTCTATGCCCCTGTCAAAGGCTTCTCGCAAAGCCGTTTCCTCTTGGGTGGGGGTGTACGGCGCGGGTTCCGCAACGGGGGCGGGACATTCGACGACTTGGGGCGCAGGGCCGGGCGAAGGCACCTCTTCGGGCGGAAGGGGCAGTTGCGGACGCTCGGGATACTTCGGCTCCGTCACTTCCGTCGGCTTTGTGGGTTCCACGGGCAATTGAAAACCGTTTTGTAGCGGTAGGGCGTCGTTTGTGTCCTCTATCAGACAGTCGCCCAGTATGCTTTGCGGAGTTTTGCCGTCAATTCGGTAATTGTCGTCAAAATACCCCTCGTTGGGATCTCGGAATTTGTATTGTTTTTCGTAGTTGCCCACCGTGCCGTTGTCCAGCGCGTTGACTATTTCAAATAGTTGCGCAAGCAAAATTTCGTATGCGCGATCTTTGCCTTTGTCGTGGATGAAGTCGTGAATAAATCCCACGCGGTAAAAGTAGTCCAAGCAACGCAACAGCGCGGTGAAATTTTCTTTCAGACTGTCGTAGTTTTGCCGATAAAATATGTATTTTGCTTCGTCGGAGGTTTGTTGCTCGTATTTGCTTATCAGGTCGCGCAAATTTCTTGTTGCCGAATCGGCTTTGTCCACGGCCTTTGCCTCTTTGCTTGCGGTTTTGAGCAAGTCCTTGTTGGCAAGCACCTGCGTTACGGTACCGCCCATTATGGCGTTGCGCAAATTGCGCCCGTCGCAGAGAGCGTACATGTATTCCAATATTTCCAAATGGTTGTAGAACCTGACGGCATCGGGATCTTGCAGGGCTTCGAGATATTGCGCGTATAGTTCGTTGTAGCGCGCAAGGTCGGATAAGTACTGTTCGTAACGGTCCTTTTCCTCGGTGTACTTTTCCATCATTTTGACGGGATCGTAGGTATTGTAGGCTTCCAGTTCTGCCAGATACTGCCGATATTCTGCCAAATATTGTTGATATGGGGCGTCTTTTAGCGCCCATTGGGCGTATTCGGCACAATATTGTTGATATGCGGGCAACAACACGTTGATGTAGCGTTCGTAGTCGGCTACCGCCTTGTTGTAATCTTTGAACCTGTCCGATTGCGCTTTGCCCGCGTAGTAGTAACTGTTGAGCAGGGCATTGATAGCGTCTTTGTCTATATCGAGCGTCGCGCGATAGTGCACGGTGACAAAATCGTCATTTCCCGCAAGCACCGTGGCAAAACCGTCGTTCAGCGCAACGTCGTTTACGCTTGTAGGCTCCCAAGTAACTTGTCGTTGGTTGTTGGCTGTGTAGCGGTAGGCTTTCGGAGTCACCGTCACTTTGTACGTTTCTTCGTCGAAGTCGGTCGTCACAACGCTGCTTGGTATGTTGTCGCTGTAACGTATTTCAAAATCGGAGTGCGCGTTGAGGTAGGCGATTTCCCCCTCCGTCAATTCGAGTTGAAGCCCGTTTTGCAAAAAATCTACCGCCGACACGATCTTGGGCGCGTTGCCCCTGCGCGAAAAGTCGCAGACAACTTCCGCGTCGGCAAAAAGGCACGGAGCAACGCACGCGATAGCCAATATCGCGCAAAGAAGTGCAAATACCGTTTTCTTCCAAGCCTTTTGCATGTTTGTGCCGTCCGTCTTTATTAGAGGTTAAATAATAATATATCATATCAAAATTATAAATGCAAGGCATTTTGCTAAAAAACAGCGGATATATGGAACAAATTCCGTTTTTCGGTGCAAGTGAAGCGCGTCGCACGCACAAAAAGCAAAGAGCAACTTTTTTTATTAAAAAATTACTTGTCTAAATCGGCAAAATATTGTAAAATAAATTTATATGGGCACAAAGCCCGACACAATCCGTAATTTATTTTTGGAGGAATAAAAAAAGTGGCAAAAAAGTTTATTTATCTGTTTAGCGAAGGCAACGCTCACATGCGCGAGATCCTGGGCGGAAAGGGCGCCAACCTTGCAGAGATGACCAATATCGGTCTCCCCGTACCGCAAGGTTTCACCATTTCCACAGAGGCATGCACACAGTACTATGAGGACGGCAGACGTATCAACGATGAGATACGCGCGGATATCCTCGAATATATCAAGAAGTTGGAAAATATCGTCGGCAAAAAGTTCGGCGACAAAAAGAACCCTCTTCTCGTTTCGGTACGTTCGGGTGCGCGTGCGTCCATGCCCGGCATGATGGACACGATATTGAACCTCGGTCTGAACGATGAGGTAGTGGAAGTCCTTGCGGAGCAAAGCGGAAATCCCCGTTGGGCTTGGGACTGTTACAGACGTTTCATCCAGATGTTCTCGGACGTCGTTATGGAAGTTGGCAAAAAGTATTTTGAGGCGCTCATCGACCAAATGAAGGCAAAGCGCGGCATCACTTCCGACGTGGAACTTACAGCCGACGACCTCAAAGAACTTGCAACGCAATTTAAGGCGGAGTATCAAGCCAAGATAGGCAAGCCCTTCCCGCAAGACGCAGTGGAACAACTGTTCGCCGCAGTGGAAGCCGTATTCCGCAGTTGGGACAATCCCCGCGCAAACGTGTACCGCATGGATCACGACATTCCTTACAGTTGGGGTACCGCTGTAAACGTGCAGATGATGGCGTTCGGCAACATGGGCGACGATTGCGGAACAGGCGTTGCGTTCACGCGCAATCCTGCAACAGGCGAAAAGGGACTTATGGGCGAATTTCTTATGAACGCACAGGGCGAGGACGTTGTCGCAGGCGTTCGCACACCCATGCCTATCAGCCGTATGGCGCAGGTTTTGCCCGAAGTGTACGAACAATTCCTTCAAGTTTGCGACACTTTGGAACATCACTACAAAGATATGCAGGACATGGAGTTCACTATCGAGCGCGGAAAGTTGTTTATGCTTCAAACCCGTAACGGCAAACGTACGGCGGCCGCCGCAATCAAGATCGCTTGCGATCTGATAGACGAAGGCATGATAACGGAGCAGGAAGCGTTGATGCAGATAGACGCAAAATCTTTGGATATGCTTCTTCACCCCACGTTTGATGCAAAGGCGCTTGCAGATGCAGACAAGAAAAACGTTGTCGGCAAGGGAATAGCCGCCAGCCCCGGTGCGGCCGCAGGTACGGTGGTGTTTACCCCCGAGGACGCGGTAGTGCTTGGCAAGCAAAAGAAAAAGGTGATACTTGTTCGTCTTGAAACTTCTCCCGAGGACATCGAGGGTATGAAGTATGCGCAGGGCATTTTGACCGTTCGCGGAGGACAAACCTCTCACGCGGCCGTCGTTGCACGCGGAATGGGCACTTGTTGCGTATCCGGATGCGGTGACATCAAGATGGACGAAGAGAACAAGCAATTCGAACTGGGCGGAAAGGTGTTCCACGAGGGCGATCCCATTTCGTTGGACGGCTCCACGGGAAAAATTTACGACGTCGAGATCAAAACCGTTCCCGCCGATCCCAACAGCGGATACTTTGGACGCATCATGAAGCTTGCCGACAAGTACAAGGCGTTGGAAGTTCGCACAAACGCCGACACGCCCGCCGACGCACAACGCGCCGCCGAATTGGGAGCGCAGGGTATCGGTCTGTGCCGTACTGAGCACATGTTCTTTGGCGAAGGACGTATCGACAAGTTCCGCGAAATGATAGTAAGCGAAACGGTAGAGGAACGCGAACGCGCGCTTGCTAAGATCGAACCTCTTCAACAGGCAGACTTTGAGGGCTTGATGGAAGCATTGCACGGTCATCCCGTCATCATTCGTTTCCTCGATCCTCCTCTTCACGAATTTGTTCCCACCGACGAGCGCGATATCGAAGAACTTGCCAAGGCTCAACACAAGAGCGTCGCTCAAATAAAGCAAATTTGCAACGCTTTGCACGAATTTAACCCCATGATGGGACACCGCGGATGCCGTTTGGCAGTAACCTATCCCGAAATTGCCGTTATGCAAACGCGTGCCGTCATCAAAGCGGCTTTGAACGTTCAAAAACGTCATCCCGATTGGCACGTTGTGCCCGAGATCATGATCCCACTTGTGGGCGAAGTGAAGGAATTGGCATACGTCAAAAAGACAGTGGTGTCCACGGCGGACAAAGTTATCGCCGAAAGTGGCACAAACCTCACATACCAAGTGGGCACGATGATCGAGATACCTCGCGCGGCTCTTACTGCGGACGAAATTGCCAAGGAAGCGGAGTTTTTCAGCTTCGGCACCAACGACCTCACGCAGATGACCTTTGGTTTCAGCCGTGACGACGCAAGCAAGTTCCTGCCCAGCTACTACGCAACAAAGATCTACGAATCCGATCCGTTTGCTCGTCTTGACACGGTAGGCGTCGGCAAGCTTATGAAAATGGCAGTGGAACTCGGACGTAGCACTCGTCCCGAATTGCAATGCGGTATCTGCGGAGAGCACGGTGGCGATCCCAGCAGTATCGAATTTGCTCACAACATCAATTTGACCTATGTTTCCTGCTCGCCCTATCGTGTGCCCATCGCACGCTTGGCCGCCGCGCAAGCAAACATCAAAAACCCCCGCAAATAAGGCAAATTCGCCACATGGGGTAGAAAAAAACAATAATTGATAACAATTGAGGACCTGCTTCGTTCGCGAAGCAGGTCTGATATGTTAATGTATAAAAAGCAGTTCTGTAACTATGAACACAGATCAACTGATAATTATAAAGGGAGAAGATAAGACATTTGAAGTGGCAAAATGGGATCACGACCGTAGAAGAGGAGTGGTCTATATTCTTTATTCGACCGGAAAATTTTATTCTTACAGTGTAAAAGATATCAAAATCTATAAAAAGCCATGCAATGTCGCTGTGTTCGGAAAATGTATTTATTATAGCGGAACCATTAAACACAACGTAGAGACTGTACAATTTTTTGGTCGTTACTGTCGATTGATATATCAAAACGGGCAGACGGAATTATTATTAAAAAAACATGTCAAAATTGTAGAATCGGCGTTGGACGATCAAATTTCCCTTAAATGTTTTCAATACTTAAAAGAAATTGCCGATGCCGTAGGATTGTGTGATGAAAATGAACGCAATATTCTTGCTACTCATTATGATAAAATCGATTTCGTCAACAAGGAAAGTGTTTTGGCTTCTTTTTTAAGCGGAACACGCCATAAAGACAAAACTATCGGACAAAGAAAACAAATCATTTATCCATTTGGTTTCAACATCAGTCAATCAAAAGCTGTTAATAATGCGATGGAATCGGATATTAGCATAATCGAAGGTCCGCCGGGTACAGGAAAGACACAGACTATATTGAATATTATCGCAAATGCAATTATCCGTGGCGAAAGTGTTGCGGTGGTGTCAGGTAATAACTCCGCAATTGAAAACGTGTACGAAAAATTAAAGAAATATGACGTAGGATTCATTGTCGCACAACTCGGAAACGTAGAAAACAAAATCAAGTTTGTAGAACAACAATCAACACGCATTCCTGACTTATCGCAATGGAAAGATAAACCAAATGTCACCGTAATGCCGTTTTTATTCGACAATATTATTGAAAAACTCAAATTGAAAAATGAGTTGTTCGCAAAATATGCGGAAGAAGACGCACTTGCAAAAGAAAAATTGCATTTTGATGATTACATGAAAACTTTGGGAATAAAGTCAAATTGCGTTCGTTTCTCAAAAAAAGTGACCGCTGAGCAAATTTTGAGATTTTCCGAAGAATATGAATTTATTTCCACACACAAATCGAGGATCGGTTTTTTCAGAAGGATGGCGTTACGCCTGTCCTACAAATTAAAAAAACTCAAATTTAATTCGAATTTACAAACGGTTTCTGCCTGTTGTCAAAAGCTTTTTTATGAAAAAAGATTGCAAGAAATAGCCACAGATCGTTCTGTAATTGAAAATAAATTGAGAGATTTCGATATCGCTAAACAAGAAACAAATTATGTCGATTTGTCAATGAAATGCTTCAAGAATGCACTGTATCAAAAGTATAATGGGGCAGAGCGACACAAATACAATTTAGCGACCATCAAAGCATTTTCAGAAAAATTTGTTGATGATTATCCTGTTGTGTTAAGTACAACTTATTCATTGAGCAATGCTCTTTCACCTTATTGGTGCTATGATTATGTGATTATTGACGAGGCATCGCAAGTCGATATCGCTACGGGTGCATTGGCGTTGTCATGTGCAAAAAAAGCGGTTATCGTGGGAGATTTGAAACAGTTGCCGAATGTTGTAGACAAAGCACACAAAATAATCACCAACAAAATTTTTGCCAAATACGATCTGCCCAAAGAATATAATTATTGTGACAATAGTTTGCTTTCGGCAATGATGGGTTTGTTTCCTGACGCGCCCAAAGTGTTATTGAGGGAGCATTACAGATGTCATCCGGAAATCATAGGATTTTGCAATCAAATGTTTTACAATAATGAGTTGATCGTTATGACAGAACGTAAATCGTCACGACCGCCTTTGATGGTTTACAAAACCGTTGCCGGAAATGTGGCAAGAGGTCATTTGAATCAAAGGCAGATAGACGTAATAAAAAATGAGGTGTTTCCGCAACAACAATTAGATATGTGGGACAAATCTGTTGGAATCGTTACTCCGTATCGCGATCAAGCAAATTGTTTGCAGAAAGAATTTGTCGGAACAACGGTCAAGGCAGATACTGTGGATAAATTTCAAGGTCAAGAACGTTCCGTGATTATTTTGTCTACGGTGGATAACGAAATAGGCGAATTTGCTTCAAACCCCAACCGACTCAATGTTGCCGTATCGCGTGCTATGGATCAATTTATTGTAGTAACCGACGGTAACGAAAACGACAATGTTTCTCCGATACACGAGTTGATAGAGTATATACATTATCATAATCATGGTATTGTCAACAGCAAAATCAATTCGGTATTTGATTGTCTGTATGCCGTAAATTCCCAAGCGAGAGAAAAAATCTTGCAAAAATACGGAAGAAAAAGTGAATTTGACAGCGAAAACCTGATATTGGCAGTGATTAAAGATATTTTGGAGGAAAAGAGGTTCTCGCATTTCGACGTAGTGATGCATGTTCCATTCAGAATGTTGTTGGGTGATTTATCATCTCTAAATAAGCGCGAATTTGAATTTGCAACTAATCATTGGACGCATGTCGATTTTTTGATTTATTCAAAGCTATCCCACTTACCGATACTTGTGATAGAAGTGGACGGCTTTGCTTATCACAATGCGACAAAGCAAAGAGAACGCGATTCGATCAAGGACAAAATACTTACTGAGTTTGGAATTCCTATTTTGAGGCTCAACACAATCGGTAGCAATGAGCAGGAGAAAATACGCGAAAAATTATCCGAACTTACAATTCGCTTTTAGGAGGAAAAAATGATTTTATTTGAAAAGGAAAACAATGGTTTTGTAGCTCTTGTCCATTTTTTTTGAATAGGGCATGGGATGATAGTACAATTGAAGAATATGTATTCAATTTTATCTATGACGGCAAAGTCATCGAAGCAAAGTATGACACAATGTTTGAAACGGACAATGGTGAGGAATTGGACTCTCCGAATATGAAGAGTATAATGCCATTGTCTTTGATATTGACTATCATCAGAAACCCAAGTTGACCGAGAGCAATGAGAAAGTATATCATATCCATTTTTATAAAAATGGCGGTCGTGACAAATTAGGTCGCCTTCTGAGCGACGACGAATATGAAAATATAAAAAATATTTCAGGGGAGTGCCAAAAAGATGATAAACGGTGATGTAAACGAGTTTGTTGACGGACTGTATTACGGCGACGAGAGAATCTTTCTATACAATGGTAAAAAATATTTTATTCAAGGTTATGGAGTAGATGGTAAGCCCACGCTATTTTTGGAAACGTGGGAGCCGCCAAGTGATGGTTACGTTTGGCAACACAGCGGTGATGGGTATAGCTATCCGGTAGAAGATTTTCTCGCTGCCCCCCTTTTTGACGGCAAAACCTTTTGGGAAGTGGAGCAGGAGATAGAGTGGGTGGACGATTGAATCCTGATATTCGCTTTCGCTCTCTTTTAAGTAGTACAGTCGCGCAAGCAAACATCAAAACCCCCGCAAATAAGGCAAATTCGCCACATGGGGTAGAAAAATTGCAATATTTCAAATAACATTCATTTGATATTCGGCAATAACAAAGGGCTTATTCCGTATGAGGGATAAGTCCTTTTTCTACGTCGCATTCATGTTGCACGGACAATAGAACACGATTTTTGCAGTCGATCGTCCCTTTTTTGTGTTGCATGCGTTGCTTGTTTTCAAAAATTTGTCTGTGATTTTTCCTTTTTTTACATCACGGGAGCGTTGTGCTGATATTGGATCAATACAACACGATCGTGGCAAGATACACCTACGACATTTGGGGAAACTGCAAGGTTTACGACGGAAATAACAAAGAGCAGACGTCCGAATATAATATAGGCGTAATAAATCCTTTTAGGTGGAAGGGATTCTACTACGACGCGGAAAGCGGTTTCTACTACGCAAACGGAAGTTACTACGATCCGTATACCGGTCGGTATTTGGACGCGGCGCCCGTTTCTGCCGTTTTTGACAACGCTTTTAGTCCTCGACGTATTGACAGGACGGGCTTAATGTGCGATAATGTTCTCGAACTTGCCGGCAACCCGTTCACATCTAATACGACCGTAGAACTTGCCACAAACCCCAATTACGACGCCACAACACCCAAAAACTGGTTTCAACAAGCAATTGAAAGCGTAGCCAATTGGTATCGAGGGCTATCCAACGGCGGACAGGTGGCGGTCGGTAGTGTGTTGTTTGCGCTGTCGATGGTGCTTGCCGTGTTTACAGGTGGCGCTTCCGAAGCAATACAGGTTTTGGTAGAGGTTGCCATCGGCGTCGGGGTAGGTATCGGCATATGGGCGTTGTCTGCATTGGCAACAGGCGAGAGACTTACCTGGGACGGCTTTGCGCAAGCCGCGATAGATTCCTTTGTCGTGTCGTCTTTGTTCGCCTTTGTCGAACAAAGCGTCAATGCAATAAAATGTGTTGCACGCAGCACAAATTCCGTAGAGGTGGTTGCCAACCCTTCTCCGGAGTCATTGAAAGGTTATGAACTTGATCCGAGAAGCATAGAGTTGGCAAAAGAGGGCAATCCCTCGTTCAGAACATTCAGAAAAAGAGTGTGGCAAAATGAGGCAAAATTTA
>CANQJK010000030.1 GCA_947624235.1 uncultured Clostridia bacterium
AACAAGAGTACGCCGAACGGGAGTGCGAGACGGAACGTTTGGATATAACGGACGTTGTGGTAGAGCCTTCGGAAGCAGAGGGCGAACGGAGCGATTTTGAGGAACGTTCGGAAGAAACTCCGACGCGGTCGGGCGAAGCGGTCGAATCGAAACGCGGAAAGTTGAGCAAGTTTTGGGATATACTCCTGTGGGTACTGGTTATCGTGTTGGCGGTAGCCGTGGCGCTGAGGATATTTGTGTTTTCCAAGATCACCGTCAGCGGACAGTCTATGACAAACGCCTACTACAATGCGGAAAGTTCCGAACACTACGATCCCGCCCTCACATTTCACGACGGCGACAACGTAACGGTGCTCAAAACCGCAAAGCCCAAGCGCGGAGAGGTGGTTGTGTTTTACAAACATCGCGTAGACAGCAAGTTCAAGGCGCTTTTTGCGCACGGAGCGGACGTGCAGTCGGGCGGAAAGTACGAAAAACTCATCAAACGCGTTGTGGCGCTGGGCGGAGACAAAATTTGGTTGGAAAAGCAGGCGGACGGCTCTTATTTGCTTGCGGTGGAGACTCCCCAGGGGGACATTCTGCACGAGGACTACTACACCAAAAAGGGCGAAACGTTGGATCTTGTGGCGTTTGCGCTTTCGGCGGACGATCAAACGGGACTTGGACGTCTTGCGGATACATCGCGGGAAAACTGTATCGTGATAAGCCAAGGTTGTTTCTTTGCAATGGGCGACAACAGGGCAAATTCTGCGGATAGTCGCGGTGTCCTCGGCGAGGTCTCCCTCGATCAATTGTTCGGCGTGGTTCGCTGAGATCATCATTCAAAATTCTTTGCCTCCCTAGCGGAGGCTTTTTTGTTTTGTTCTATCGTTTTTTTGCTTTTACACAGTATATTTGCACCCCATATGCGCAAAAATTGTGGATATGAAGATCTCTTTTGAAAAAATCAACGCTCTTTGGCGGGGGCAGGACGACTTTCGCGTGCGCCTGCTGAACTGCGGTATCGACCTGAAAGCAGTGTGTCTGGACACCATGTGCGACGACGCAAAGGTAAGCGATTTTGTGCTACAACCGTTGGCGTATGTCAACGACGTGCTGTCCATAGAGGATGTGGAACGTCGTCTTGCGGTGGGCACTGGCGTGCGCAAGCCTCCTAATTTGTACTCGGCGATAGAAGATTTTACCAACGGCTACACGCTTATTTTCGACGGCGAGGACAATTGTCTGTCGGTGGACACGCGCACCGTTGTCGGCAGATCGATAGCAGAACCGCCCACGTCCATGGTCATGCGCGGTCCGCGCGAGGGTTTTGTGGAAGACATCAAAGTCAATTTGACGCTTTTGCGCAAACGGCTCAAAACTCCAAATCTCAAAGTGGTCAATCTGACGGTGGGCAAGTACACGAACACAGCCGTTGCCGTGTGCTACATCGAAGGCATAACGCAACAACGCATTGTGGAGGACGCCGTGCAGACACTGGAATCCGTCAAGGTGGACGGAGTGTTGGACAGCAGTTATCTCGCGCGCTATCTGGACGTAAACAAGACCTGGCTGTTTCGCAGGGTTGGCTCTACCGAAAAGCCCGATATCGCAGTGGGCAAGATGTTGGAAGGACGCATAGCGATAGTTGTGGACGGCTCGCCCATGGTGCTGACATTGCCCTACCTTTTTGTTGAGGACATGCAGTCCCCCGGCGATTACTACGAAAACTCTTCCATGACGACGTTGAGCAGGACTTTGCGTTTTATAAGCGTCATCGCGTCCGTGCTGTTGCCTGCGCTTTATGTGTGTTTGCAGGTGTATAACTATCAGATAATACCGTTGAGGTTTCTTATCACGGTGCTCAACGCAAGCGAGGCAATACCCTTTTCCCCATTGACGGAGATGATTTTGGTGCTTATCGTATTCGATATTCTGCGCGAGGCGAACTTGCGAATGCCGTCGGCTGTGGGCATATCTCTTTCGCTTGTGGGCGCCATTGTGCTGGGGGACGCGGCCGTGCAGGCGGGTTTGTTGGGCGCTCCCGCCGTTATGATAGGCGCGCTGTCGGGGATAGGTCTGTTCACCATGCCCGACAACACGCTCATATTGTCGTTGTTGCGTTTGGCGGTGACGTTTATCGGCGGAGTCATGGGGCTTATGGGCGTTATCATATCCACCATGGCGATAGTGGTGTATCTTGCCTCCATGCAGGACTACAAAACGCCTTTCCTTGCGCCTTTTGCGCCCGACATCCCCGAGGACAGGCAGGATTCCGTAAAACAGGTGCCCGTGCCGAGAATGAAACGCCGTCCCAAAAGTATTCCCAACGAAAACAGTCAAAGGAGGGGCTAATGGACAAAAACCGAGTAAGCGTGGATCAACTTTCGTTGATGTATCTGTTGCTTCTTATGGGCGGAAAATTTTTGTCTTTGCCCTCCATTCTCGCGTCGGATGTGGGGCACGACAGTTGGCTGGCAATGGCGTTCAGTTTTATGTGGGACGGCGTATGTTTGTGTATGTTGCTGTGGGCGATCAAAATAAACCGCAATGCAAAAATGGATATCGGCGCGATTCTCGACAAAAGCGTTTCCAAGCCCGTTGCAAAGGTGATTTTCGTCATCTTTTTTGTGATTTTTGTGTTGCGCACAAACATCTTGCTTGCGTCCACCTACAAGATGTTTTCCGTCACGTTCGACGTATCCACCAACTGGATAGTATATCTGATACCCGTCGGCGCGTTGGCGATATTTGCCATAGCAAAGGGATTTAACGCCATAGCGCGTACCGCTCAACTGTTTTTCGCGTTGGTGGTGATATCCGTCATCGCGTTGCTTGTATCTCCCTTGTCCGAAGTCAAGTTGACGGAATTGTTGCCCGTTGCGGAAGCGGGTTGGGGCAAAGTGCTGTGGACGTCCTACTTTCGCAGTTTTTGGTTTTCCGACTACATCTTTGTGTACTTTGTGCTGGACGGGATAAAGATAAAAAAGCACGTTTTTGCGCCCATGCTCACGTCTTTCGCCGTGGGGGCATTGTTGGCGATCACGCTAAACGCGGTGTTTGTCGCCATTTTCGGGCATTTCGCCCCCGATTTCGATATGGCAATGAGCAAAATAGGCGTGTTTTCCGCCGCAAGCACCACCAACGGACGTTGGGACTGGCTTACGCTTTCCATCTGGCTGGTGTCGGTGTTTCTCAAAATGATCGTGTTTATATTTTGCGCTTACAAATGCGTCGAAAAGATCGTCGGAGCGCATTTCGTCAAAGTCAATTGGATAAGCATATCCGTTGTGATGCTCACGCTTTTGCTTCCGCTGTTTGTTACTGCGGAGGATATTTTGAATACGGTCGTCAAATGGGGACTTATCCCCTTCACGTTGGTGCAGTACGTTTTGCCCTTGCTTATGCCGTTGTTTACCAAAACGGCTGTCTTCAAGAGCGAAGCGACGGACGTTTCTCCGCGCAAAGTTTCGGCTGTTTCCGCAAGGGAGGCGCAACATGAGTAATTTGAAACGTCTGTTTGTCGTTATCGCCGTCATCGCCGTAACGATCGCTATTGCAGGCAGTTTTGAAGGAAGCAATGTTTTGGATCGCGCTATAATATTGGGCATAGGCATTGATCTGGAAGAAAACGGGGGTGTCGTTATGACGTGCGAAGTGGTCAGCCCGGGCAACGGCACGGAGCAAGTGGGCACTTTCAGCAAAACAGTCACCGTTAGCGGAGGCACCGTCAACGTCGCCTTGCAAGCCGTGTCGGAGTTGACGGGCAAGGAAACTTCTTTGGGACAGTGCGTGGTGTTGGTGCTCGGCAGTGAGTACTACGAAAATGTGGATTTCAGCGATCTGACGGAATACTTCATCAATCATCACAGCCTCAAAGAAAGCGTGGTGATGTGCTGTTGCGAGGGTACAGCCAAGGATCTGTTTGACAAGGGCAATGCTCTTGCGCAAAGCGTTTCCATTGCGCTTTCCTCTGCGCTGTTGGACCATGCGGAGAAAATAGGCGTTCCTGCCAACAACTTGCTCAAATTTACGCGCAGTCAAAACGAGTTGAGTCGCACGGGGTACCTCAACAAGGTCAACTTTGTGCCGTCCGACAACACGGACGCTCAACTTCCCGACAAGACGTTGGGTTACATCGGTTACAGGGAGATCGCCGTTTTTCGCGCCAATCGCTACGTCTGCACGTTGGACAGGCAGGAAGTAAAGGGATTTTCCCTTTTGAGCCCCGATACGGTGGGAGAAACCTTTGTGACTTACCTCGACGACGTAACGCGCACATTGCAAGTTACCAACAAGGAAGTGAAGCAAAAACCCGACGGCAAGGGCGGTTTGGAAATAACGGTCGGTCTTACCGTGCGCTACGGACGTACCGACAGCGAACAGGTGAGCGGTGCATTCACAGCCAAAAACGACAAGGAGATAGATCCCAAATTGCTCAAAGACGTAGAGGAGCAAGCCCAGACCGTTGCGGAAAAATTTCTCGCCTTGCAAATAGAGCGCAATTTCGATTTGCTCGATTTTCACGATATCTACCGCCAAAAGGAGGGCACGACCACGGCGCTTGTCAACAAACCGATGGAGGATTTCCCCGTCAAGATCACCGTTACCGTCAAGGAGTCGTAAAACTTTTGCGACGATATGCGCACAGAGCTTTATTCGACACTTTTTCACGCGATTGACAACGTCGGAAACATCGGGACGTTGCAAAACAACGTTCAGGATAATTCGCACGGATTTTGTAGACTGTTGACGTCGCTAAAAGGGCTTATAATTTGATCGACCGAAAGGTTTGACGTAGCCGTTCGAGGGCTATGTCGGCAACGCACCGACCGCAAAATGCGATCGGTGCGTCTTTGTTTTTTTATGATAATTTTGATATTTTGAGGGAATGGGGTAAGAAAAACATCAAAAAAGCGTTGACGAGGTCGTCAAAACGATTTTTCGTCGAGCGAACAACTGCGCGCCGAAACAGTTTGCCGATAAACGTGCGAAAAAGCAATATTGGTTGCCGTCGTTTTCGCTTTGTGGGCAAAATTGTGTGCAAAAACCAACGAACGTTGCGCGATGACGCTCGAATCGATGCGATATGACGACAAGGGAAATGTCAAAATGGCACAAAGTGTAAGGTAAATGCGTTCCCGCCTTGACTTATATTTATAGATATAGTATAATAATCAGCTATGAAGTGTACGATTTTGGTCAATCCCTATGACGTCTATCCCGTGCAGAAGCGCAAGACCGCGCGCATGAAAGAGGAATTGGCGCTTTTGGGCGTGGAAACGGAAGTGGTTGCAAACGACGAGATCGTAGCATATGTTCGGGACGGAAGGACGACGTGCGATCTGCACACCGACTGCGTACTGTATTTCGACAAAGAGCGAATAACGGCAAAACTGTTGGAAAAGGCGGGCGTCAGGCTGTTCAACAGGGCGAGCGCAACGGAAATATGCGACGACAAAATGCTCACCCACGCATTGCTTGCCGATAACGACATTCCAATGTCGGATACCGTCAGTGCGCCGTTGTGCTACAACCCTTCTGCGCCCATCAGCGAGGTTTTCGTGCGTAAAGCCGTGCAAAAGTTGGGACTTCCTATTGTCGTCAAGGAGTGTCACGGAAGTTTCGGAGAGCAGGTGTATTTGTGCCGAACGCAAGAAGAACTCCTGCGAAAGTTGGAAGAAGTAAAACTCAAACCGCACCTTTTGCAACGTTTCGAAGAAAGCAGTTCGGGACGGGACATGCGCGTGATCGTCATCGGCGGAAAAGCCGTTTGTGCGATACAAAGGCGCAACGACGCCGATTTTCGTTCCAATGCGTCGCTCGGGGGAACGTGCGAACGTGTTGATATTCCCGACGATATAGCCGACATTTGTCAAAGGGCGTCGCAGATGATCGGCTTGGACTACTGCGGAGTAGACGTCCTGCTCATTTCTCCGCCCAAAATATGCGAAGTAAACAGTAACGCCATGTTTGAGGCAATGGAGCAGGCGACGGGCGTCAACGTGGCGCGATTGTATGCCGAGCATATCGTACGCACCGTAGGCAAAAAGCAATAAATGCAAAGGAGGACACACCTATGACTCTTATGGAATTTTTAGACGCAAGCTATACGGCTTATCATGCCGTAGACAACATCAGGGACATGCTCTTGGAAGAGGGGTTTCAAGAACTGTTTTTGGGCGAGCAGTGGAACTTCAAAAGCGGAAAATACTTTGTCACGCGCAACGGAAGTTCTGTGATAGCCTTTGTGGTTTCCGATGACGACGAGCAAAAGGAATTGCACATAGCCGTCAGTCACACCGACAGCCCCTGCTTCAAGATAAAGGGCGAACGTCTTGTCGAAAACGAGGGACTTTGCCGTCTCAACACGGAAAAATACGGCGGAGGACTGCTGTACAGTTACTTCGACAGACCTATGAAGGTGGCTGGACGTTTGCTTGCGGACGGCTACGACGGCGTGCAACAAATGTTGGTGGCAAGCGACTACAACGTCGTCATTCCCAGTTTGGCTATACACCTCAACCGCGATTCCAACGAAAAGCCTCTCCTCAAACTTCAAACGGACTTGCTTCCCTTGTATGCGCAGGACGAAACGGAGTTGTACAAGTATTTTACGGATAAGCGCGTATTGGACGCGGACTTGTACGTCACGCCTGCCACCCCCGCGTTTTTGGCGGGAGTGCACAACGAATTTTTGTGTTCGCCGAGGATAGACAACCTCACAAGCGTTTACAGTTCCGTTTGCGCTTTGATCAAGGCGGACGGAAATTTTCCCTCTATCAATCTCATCGCCTGTCTCGACAATGAGGAGATAGGTAGCGGAACGCGTCAAGGCGCGCCGAGTTTCCTTTCTGAGGTGTTGGACGCCCTTGCAGAAGCGTTGGATATGTCTCCCACGGAAATGTTGTGCGCCAAGGAGCAGGGCTTGGTGTTGTCGGTGGACAACGGGCACGCCGTTCACCCCGCTCATCCCGAAAAGCACGATCCCAAATATCATTGCGTGCTCAACGGCGGAATAGTCATCAAACATCACGTCAACTACGCCACGGACGGACTTACAAGCGCGCTTGTCAAACACTTGTTGGAGTGGGCAGATCTTCCCTATCAGGACCTGTACAACAACAGCGAACTGAGCGGAGGAAGCACTTTGGGACTTGTGACAGCTCGTCAGTTGGGAATGAGGGTGTGCGATATCGGTTTGTCGCAACTTGCAATGCACTCCGCATGCGAGACGGTGGGCGCGGACGATCCGGACACTATGCAAAAAATGTTGAAATTCTTTTTCGAGTCGCCCCTGTGTCGGGTAGAAGGCACAAAGTGAGGAATTATGGATCACAAACAAAAATATTTGCAATGGGTAACTAACGCAAAGGACGAACAAATTGCTCGGCAGTTGCGTACAATGTCGGAAAACGAAATAAAGGAAGCGTTCAGCGGAGATTTGTCTTTCGGCACGGCGGGCTTGCGCGGAATTATGTCGGCAGGTACCGCCCGAATGAATGTCTACACCGTGTATCGCGCAACGGAAGGGTTGGCAATGTACATGGACGCGCACGGATATACGAGTTGCGCCATAACCTACGATTCGCGCAACAACAGCAAACGCTTTTCCGAAATTGCCTCCGCAACGCTTGCTCGACACGGCATAACTGTCTACATCACAGCAGAGTGCATGCCCACGCCCTTTTTGTCCTTTATGGTAAGGGAATTGAAGTGCGACGTGGGTATCAATGTGACTGCCAGTCACAACCCCGCCGAGTACAACGGCTACAAGGTGTACGATCGCGACGGCTGTCAGCTGTTGGATGAGGACGCCGACGAAGTGACGAGCTACATTGAGCGCGTAGAGCTATTTGAAAAGCCCCTACCCTGCTTTGACGACTATGTCAACAAATCTGTGCGCTACACAGACAAGCTTTTGGAAGAAATGTACATCGATCGCGTGTTGGGCGAAAGGCTCACGGACGAGTCGCTCGAACAACTCAACGCGGTGTACACGCCCCTCAATGGCGCAGGCTATCGCATAGTGCCCGAAACGCTGCGTCGCGCAGGCATGACGGTACTCCTTGTGGAGGAACAGGCGTTGCCAAACGGCGATTTTCCCACCTGTCCGTACCCCAATCCCGAAAAGGCAGAAGCGCTTGCTCTTGCCGAAAAACTTGCAACGGAAGCGGGCGCGGATATAGTGTTTGCCAACGATCCCGATTGCGACAGACTGGGCGTTGCCGTGAGGGACGGAGATAGTTTCCGCCAATTGACGGGTAACGAAGTGGGCATTTTGCTTACGGATACGATCTTGCGCGTTTTGAAAGACAACGGAGACATGCCCGATCGTCCCGTAATTGTCAAGACCATTGTCACCACACCCATGGTAGACGCTATCTGCAACGCCTACGGTGCGGAAGTGAGAGACGTGTTGACGGGCTTCAAATACATAGGCAACGTTATCGGAAAGTTGGAAAAGCAGGGCGCCGTCAACAGGTATGTGTTCGGTTTTGAGGAAAGTTGCGGATATCTCAAAGGCAGTTATGTGCGCGACAAGGACGGCGTGGTCGCTTCGTTGTTGATAGCCGAAACGGCAACCCTTCTCAAAAAGGAGGGCAAAACGCTAATTTCTCGCCTCGACGAACTGTACGACGCCTACGGTCACTATCTCCAAAGAACGTTGAGTTATCGTTTCGAAGGTTTGAGCGGTGCCGAGGATAAGGAAAAACTTTTGAGCGCTTTCCGCTTCTCCCCCTTTGATACATTGGGAACGAGCAAGGTAGTGGATATATGCGACTTTTTGACGCAAAGCAAATATGACTTGCCCGTGGCAGACGTGTTGCGACTGAGGAGCGATGACGGCAGTCAATTGATAGTGCGTCCCAGCGGAACGGAGCCTTTGATCAAGTGCTACATCACCGTCAAGGGGGACGAACAGGGCAACGAAAGGCGACTTGAAGCTATCAAAGCGCAAACCGACGCATATTTTTCCAAGCGTGAACATTGAAAGGGGGAACAAACATGAAAACAAAGTTTACCACTCTTAACGTAGTTACGACGGCAATGCTGTCCGCCGTAGCCGTCATCACAGCATCGGTATTTCACGCGTTTGGAGACATGACACTGTCTACGCTGTTCAGTCCGATGCACTTCCCCGTGTTGTTGTGCGGTGTGCTGTGCGGACCATATCTCGGACTCATTTGCGGAGTTGTCACCCCCTTGATATCTTTTTTGTCAACGGGAGCGCAACGTCCGCCCTTCCCCAACGGACTTATTCCGATGATATTCGAATTGGGAATGTACGGCTTTATCACGGGTTTGATGAGGTGGGTATTTCTCAAAAATCCCAAAACAAACCGCTTTGCGTCCGTGTTGGCGCTGATAGTTGCAATGGTCGCGGGACGCGTTTTGAACGCGTTTGTGGGAGCCTTCTTCGTCATGGGGGCGGAACAAACCTATTTTGTCGCTCTCGGAGCAAAATTGTTAGGCAATTTCACGTCCACTTGGTTGGGCATAGTGTTGCAATTGACGCTTATCCCCACAATATTGTTTGCATTGCAAAAAAGCGGAATACTCATCAAATATTTGCCCGATTCGCCCGTTTTCAACGCAGGCTCTTCGTCTGCGGAGGAAAGCGAAGGACGATCGGAGGCATAGTTACAAACTCACGATGGTTCGTCAAAGGTCGTATCAAACCGTCAAAGCAACAAGGTAAAGGAGAAACATGTTAGAACTAAAACAAATAGTAAAGGACTATCCCGTCGGCAACAACGTGGTGCACGCGTTAAAGGGCGTAGACTTGCGTTTTAGAACAAGCGAATTCGTTTCGGTGCTTGGTCCGTCGGGATGCGGAAAAACCACCCTGCTCAACATAGTGGGCGGTTTGGATCAGTACACAACGGGCGATCTCGTCATAGACGGCGTTTCCACCAAGGCGTACAAGGATCGCGATTGGGACACATACCGCAACCATTCGATAGGGTTTGTCTTTCAAACATACAACCTCATTCCCCACCAATCGGTGCTCAAAAACGTAGAGTTGGCTTTGACTCTTGCGGGCGTACCCAAATCCGAGCGCAAAGCGCGCGCCGAGGAGGCGCTTGTCAAGGTGGGCTTGGGCGAACACATGCACAAACGTCCCAATCAGTTGAGTGGCGGACAAATGCAACGCGTTGCCATTGCGCGCGCCATTGTCAACGATCCCGACATCATCCTTGCCGACGAGCCTACGGGCGCGTTGGATACGGAAACGGGAATTCAAATAATGGAGTTGATGCGGGAAATGTCTCGCGACAGGTTGGTCGTTATGGTGACGCACAACCCCGAGCTTGCCATGCGCTATTCCACGCGTATCATCAACATTTTGGACGGCGAGATCGTCGGCGACAGCGCGCCTCTCACAGAGGAGGAGTACGTCGCCGAAAAGCAGGCGGAAGAGGAACGCGCCAACGCACAGCAACAAACGACAACGACGCAAGGCAAACGCACGCGGGATAAAAAGCGTTCTTCGATGTCTTTTTGGACGGCGTTCAAGTTGTCCCTCAACAATTTGTTTACCAAGAAGGGACGCACCTTGCTCACGTCTTTTGCAGGCAGTATAGGCATCATAGGCATTGCCCTGATACTTTCCGTCAGCCAAGGCATGACGAACTACATCAATTTGGTGGAGGAGCAAACGCTCACAAGCTATCCGTTGACTATCGAATCGACTACCATGGATCTGTCGGCAATGGTCACCAACATGATGGAATCGCAGGACAACAAGCAGGAACACGCCCGCGACAAGGTTTACAAACGCTCCATGATATACGATTTGGTCAACATGGTAAGCGGTTCAGCGCAAAAATCCAACGATCTGCAACCCTTCAAAAAGTTTTTGGAAGAGGAAGTCGCAAAAGAAGACAGCGAACTTCATTCGGCAATTGCGGGCTTGCAATATAGCTACGACCTCAACCTGAACGTGTACACCAAAAACCCCGACGGAGATATTATCGAAAGCGACGTGGGCGACTTGATGAGGCAATTGCTCACCGTCTATCTGGAAAACGTCGAAGCGTCAACGGGGCAGTACTACATGCCTTTGGGCAGTTTCAGCATGGATATTTGGCAGGAATTGCTTCCCGGCACCAACGGCGAAGCCGTCAACGATGTCGTGAAGGACCAATACGATCTGGTTTACGGCGATTGGCCCATAGAACACGATCAGGTGGTGCTTGTGCTCAACAGCGACAACGAAATAAGCGATATCGCCCTGTACGCTTTGGGACTTATCGGGCAGGACTACGTTGACGCCGTTGCCGACGCCATACGAAACAACACCAAGGTGGTGGACACGGGCACCTACAACAATTGGGACTACAAGGAAATTTGCGGAAAGGAAGCCAGGGTGATATTGGACTCCGCCTGTTATATGAAAACCCCCTTGGGCACTTGGTCGGATATGCGCGAGCAGGACGCCATTCTCAAACAGTTGTATGACAACGCGCTCACATTGGAAATAGTGGGCATTGTTCGTCCCAACCCCGACGCCACCGCGCACATGCTGACGGGTACGATAGGGTACACCCAAATGCTGACGCAATACGTCATTGAGCAGGCGGAAAAATCCGAAGCGGTGAAAGAACAAAAGCAAAACCCGTCGGTGGATATATTTACGGGTATGACTTTCGGCAATTATGCACGCACTTTGCCTAATGCAGACAAAAAGACCAACTTTTTGAATTACTACAATTCTCTTTCGGACGACAACGAAAAGTTGAACGTGTATGCGCAAATGTATTGCTTGGATAACACCGAAGAAGTGACCAACAGCGCCAAGACGATCATAAAGGCAATGTATGCTGATCCCGAAAACCCCGACAAAATAGATCGCAACAGATTGGTGAGTCAATTTGCTCCTCTTTTAGGCATTGCCGAGGGTGAAGCGCTCAAAATGATAGAGGGAATGACGGACGAACAATTGGTGGACATGTTGTGCGAGGTTCCTCAATTCTATTCTACAATTGAAGAACAGTACAAGGCGGAAATAGTGGCTCAACTGAATATGTTGCCGAAAGAACAACGCGACGCCATGATCCAAAACTATTTGGACGGAAGGTCTGAGGATCAGTTTGCGACTTATCACGACGAAATTTTGGAGTTCAGTGACGCAACCTACGAGAGCAATTTGATCAAGTTGGGCAGTGTGGATATCGACAAGCCCACGGCTGTGCACATTTACGCAAGCAGTTTTGACGCAAAAGACGTTATCGCGGCGGAGATCGACCGCTACAACAAGAACATTGCCGACGAAGATCAACAAATAACCTACACCGATTTGGTCGCTTTGGTAATGACTGCGGTGACTACCATTGTCAACGCCGTGACGTACGTCCTGATCGCGTTTGTCGCAATATCCCTCATTGTTTCCTCCATAATGATAGGCGTCATCACCCTTATATCCGTGCAGGAACGCACCAAGGAAATCGGAATTTTGCGTGCGATCGGCGCGTCCAAGAGGGACGTTGCGCACATGTTCAATGCGGAAACCATTATCATAGGCTTTGTTGCGGGCATGTTCGGAATTTTGTTTACATATTTATTGTGTATTCCCGTCAACCTCATTTTGCACGCGTTGACAGGCATAGGTTCGCTCAATGCCGTATTGCCACCCTTGGCCGCGTTGATCTTGGTGGCTATCAGCGTGGTGCTAACGCTGTTTTCGGGACTTATACCGTCGCGTAGCGCGTCGAAAAAGGATCCCGTGGTGGCTTTGCGCACCGAGTAACCCGCATAGCAACCTCGTTATCACACATTGGAAAAAGGCTTGGCGCAACGTAAAGCGCACTCCGAAAATTGTTTGCTCGTGTTCAACCTTTTGGGGTTCACATCGCGACAAACGATTTATAACGCAACTTGACATCAAAAACGGCTTGAAAATTTGATTTCAAGTCGTTTTTTGTATAGTTACCCACTTTTAGTTGTTATGTCATCGGTGTGACTGCTTTGTCCGTTATAAGTACTGCAAATTTCGCGCGAGGCGTGTCGATGTGGCACCACTTCGTCTTTGCGCTTTCCGACAACCTGCACGTCCCTTATCCGCCCACGCTTGCCGACGTGCGGTTTGTGCCAGAAATTTTGTTCAACCTGCGATTTGCAACGGAAACATCGAGTTTGGTCAATGAGTTTTGTTTTTGTCCGCCCGTGCTTGCCTATGTGGCTTCGTCGCCGTTTTTTTATCGACGCAAAATCGTTTTGTTGTGCAGATTGCTACAAAATATCTTTTTTGCCGTCATTTACTTTACTAAAAGTCCTTTGCAATGCTAAAATAAATTCATAATACATTGCGTTGGACGTTGTTCGATCGATTTGGAGTAGCACAAATCCGACAAACTTATCCGATCGATGTGATTATGCCATTTTTTAAGGAGGAAGATATATGAAACTGACAAAAAAGTTAACCATTGCTTTGCTGTGCTTGGCATTGGTGCTTGCAAGTGTTTTGTTGGTTGTCGGCGCATGCGACAAGCAGGAAACGGGCTTCAAAGTTACCGTTGCAGACTACGACAAGCAACAAGGCAGTGTCACCGTCAAAGCGCCCAAAGAGGGCGAACTGTTCGACAACGGGGAACAGGCAACCGTAACGGTGACGCCCAACAAAGATTTTCAAGTCAAAACTTTCACGGTCAGCGGACACAGTGATGCGTCAATGCCAACGGGGGGGGGTACCTACTCGTTTGAAGTAACGGCGGACACAACTGTTACCGTGGAGTTTGAGGCAAAGTCGGTGGAGCCAACGACCTACAAGGTCACTGTGGCGGAAACCGCAAACGGCACGGTAAAGCTCAGCCCCGAAAAGGACGCTTACACCGAGGGCGAAAGCGTAACGGTCACCGTTACACCTGCAACCGACTACGAAGTAGACACATTTACGGTAAGCGGACACAGTGACGCCACGTTGAACAATGAGGGCAAGTACACCTTCCAGGTTACGGGCGACACAACGGTCACGGTCACATTCAAGTCCGCACAGCCCGAAAAGACCTACACTTTGACGGTCGTCAAAACGGAAGGCGTCACATTCAGCGTTGCCCCCGAAGCAACTCCCGAGGGAAATGTTTACACTTTCACGGCGGGCACTAACGTGACGTTGACATTTAGCTTTGACGAAGGCTACGAATTGGACATATTGTACGTCAATGAAGAGGAAGAGGAACTGGACGAACAAAACAGGTACAGCTTCAACATTTCTGACGATACTACCGTCGATATTTCCGCAATTCGCCCCTTCACGCAGGAGTTGCTGGAAACCTTGCAGGGCAATGTGAAATTTTTCGGCACCCTCAACGTTACGCTCAACGGAGAACCTGCAACCGCGTCTACTATTTTTACAGCCTTCTATCCCGAGCTTGATGTTGTTTGGCAAAGAGTACAGACGGGCGAAACGGTAAATCTGGAATATTTTTACGGCAAAACAGCAGAAGGCCATTTGGGCGCTTACTCTCACGATATCTTTACGGGAAAATCAGAATTGCTACAACTGGTAGACTCGGAAAAAAACGCACTTTTATTTGACGATTTTACTAATGCTTTTGACGCTTTGACGCCTGCTAATTTCACTTTCTCCAACGGCGCATGGCACATTGCAGATCCCGAAATATGCGCAAACGTGCTTGGATCCGTCACGGGTTACACTTTTGATATCGCCAACTTCGAAATTATTCTTGACGACGGCGAATTGGTCATCAATGTGGTGTCGGAAGAAGTAGTAGAGCACGGCACTTGGGATGAGCAAATCTATGTTTACACAATTTCTCTCGCGGTAGGCGAAACGGATCAATTGCCCGCCGATCTCACAGAGGACTATTCTTCTGACGGCGCCGATCTCAAACCCCTTGCCGACGCCTTGCAAAAAGCTCGCGACGCGTCGAGTTTCACGCTGAATTACAGTCACAAATTAAGCACAGACGAAAGTGCAACGGACTACAACGTGTTTTTCAAAGACGGCGTGCTGTGGTTTGACGAGAAGGGCAACGAAAACGGTTATGTCACTCGCCCCGACGGAAGCGTTTGGTCTTTTGAAATGACCGAAGAGGGCGAAATGGCGATGGGCTACGATGCGGAATACGACAGTATAGATCATATCATCGCTTCGTTCGACCTGAATGGCGTGTTCCTTGGCATGTTCACCGTCAACGAACAGGGCAATTTCGTATTGCGCGACATTGACCTCAACGGCGCATACAAGCAAGTTCTTGCGACATTTGTCGCGACAAGCTTCACTGTGGGCGAAACGCAACAAGTGACAGCCGACTATGCCACAAACATTGAAATTTCTCTCGATAACGGCAACATTAGCAAAGTGTCATTTGATTATACAATGTCGTTTTACGGAGAAATTTACAAACAGGGACGCGTAGAGCTTACGTTCAGCAACTTCAACGCCACCGACCTGCCCGCCGAGGTGAAATTAGACCAAAACACGGTCAACGGCTACTTTGCTACCGATTGGTTGGGCAATTGGGTAAGCGACACCGAGGACGTTGAGATATTTGTTACGTTGGATACAGTGGAGATCGGCTACGACTCCGCAAACAACATAACCAAAAACGACGACGGAAGTTACAAGTTGGAGTTTGACGACGGAAATTACAAGCTCAGCAAGGACGGCGACAAAATGACGCTTGTCGATCCCGACGGAAACAGCCATCAATTGCGTTTCAGGCTGTGCGAATGGGAAAACTTTGTCGGCGAGTACACTGCCAAGGTGTTGGACGAGGACTACAAGCAACATGTTCTCACTCTCAACATCGGCGCAACATCCGTCACTATCACGTTTGACGGCAAAGTTCTTGCCAATGTGACCGAAACCGACGATATCCGTTTCTACGAAGAAGACGGAGAATTGCTCGTCTACACCGAAGATTTCGATATGTATGACATCGTCGTCGCCGACCTCAACAATAACGTTTTGTATATGTTGAGCGATTACGTCAATTGCATTTTCTACCGTGACGGCGTAGTTGCCGATCTGACGCCATATAAGGGCACGTTCATCGGCGAGGACAACAGCGGTGCAAATGTGGTAATTGACGACAACGGCATTCAGGTGAAGTTGCCCGATCAATCCACTGCGGAAAAAGCCGAGGATATCTACATCGCCGAGTACAGAAGCACTGCGGGTGGCATTCTCGTCGAAATCACCTTCACGTTGTTTGACGGGCAAGGTTGGACGTTGCAAGTGATAAGCAATGACAAAATGTTCCTCTACGACGACAACGAGGACTACGGCGAATTCGAAGTGATACGCGAGGGTTACGTTGAGGATTACTCCGCATTCTACGGCGACTACACGCAACTTGACGACAGCAACAATACTCTCAAAATAGAAGAGGGCAAGATCACCGTTGTGGTGGGCGAAACAACGCTTGTATTTGACAAAGTAAAGTACTTTGACGTAGAGTACACAACGCCTATGTTCCGCATGGAAAACGAAAACGGCGACGTGTTCTGGTTGATGCAGTACGGTAAAAATGCAGGATACTTCAATTTCTACGATGACGAAAAGTTCACCTACGACCTGTATTTTGCCCGCAACGACTTTGTTCCCGATTGGTCGCAATTCAACGGCACATACTATGCCGTGGACGACGACGATACGAAGTACAAGTTGGTTATTGGCGACAACAAAGTGGAATTGACGGTCGGCGACAGCGTTCAAACGATTTCTCGCTTGATATTCAACACGTTTATTTCCAGCAGAGGGACCGAGTTTTACCAATTTGAATTTGTTTGGAACAAAGAGGTCTACATTCTTCAACCCGCGGGCGAAACGGAAGGAAAGATTTCTTCGCTGTTCTTTGCCAAGGAAAATGAAGAGAACTATATGTTCATTTTCTATCTCGATCAGTACACCGAGTTGGACGATTGGAGCGATTACGTCGGCACATACCAAGGCGAGGGCTTCAAAGTGGATATCACCGCCGAGCAAGTGACGCTCACAGTGGACGGTAGCGAACCTATCGTGTTGAATGTCACATTCTACAAACAGTACGACTACAACATTGAAGAGTGGTATTTCCAATTTGGGTTTGACTACAACGGACGTGATTGCGTGTTGCAACCCATAGACGACAACAGCGCGTTTGCCTTTGTGATGTTCCCGAATGACGACCAACAAATCAAGCTCAGCTACGTTCTCGTAAGTTCCGACTACAAGCTTGTTGAGGACTACTCGCTTTACAAGGGCTATTTCGAAGATGACGACGGCGTTTACACCGTTAAGATCGACGACAAAGCCGTGTCCGTTTGGAAAAACGGTCAACCTTGCACGGTGCAAGTTGTGTACTTTGGCATTGAAGGCGGTATGGTGCTCACGGTAGACGGCAAGACATTCCACATTTTGTACACAAGCTCGGATTCTCGCAGAATGTACGACAACGACGCGATCGACATCACCCTGAACAAAACGGGCGAGCCCATTGCCGATTGGAGCAAACATCTTGGCACTTACAGGGGCGTTGGTAGCGACGGCAAAGTGTATCTGGTTGTGATAGAGCAAGGTATTATTAAATTCAGCATAGACGGCGTGGACGTTCCCACTTCCAGAGCAAAACTCTCGTTGGATCGCTACGGCTACGAAATCTTCACCTTCACGGCAGGCGGTATCAACTATCAAATAGATATCTACACTTCTTACTTCACGCTTGGCACAGCCGACCGCTCGCTCAGTTTTAGCGTAGAGCTTAAACCTTATAACGGTTGCCCCTACGAAAAATACTTTGGATATTGGAGCGTAACGGAAGGCGATGACGTGTACGCGGTGGAGATTGCCGAAGACGTCGTCGATCTGTACATCAACGGAACTTTGCAACAAAGCACGTTCAGATATGTTGAGGATGACGAAACTTTCCGCGTCACGGTAGGCGACGTTGAGTACACGCTGGAACTTATCAACGACAAAATCAACATGTTCGATGGTCATGGCTTGGATGTTTACCTTGTAAAGGGTACCAAACCGCAGGAAGGAGGCGACGAGGAATGTGCCTTTGAACAGTGGCTCGGCGTGTGGACGGGAGAGGATATCTACATCTATCGCGTTACCATCAGTGCAAGCGGTATTCGCGTCACCTACACAGATAATGCCGACGTCAACGTCGATTACTTTGTGCCTGTTGCAGAGTTGACATACTCCGACGAAACGGGTTTCAGTTGGGACCACGACGGTATCAATTGGTTGCTGGAAATCAGTGATGATCGTTTGGAATTCCACGATGTAGATTATGCAGTGGAAGATGTCTATATATATTTGAGCCGTTCGGGCGACTGATTTACCCGACAAAACAGGCAAAACAAGCAAATAATTTGCAAAACGGAGGGGCGCGAGTTTATCGCGCCCCTCCTATTGTGCTACAAGCAATATAATTTTTCAATAAGCTCCATGTAAAATGTTGGAGAAAATATATAAGTTAAAATATGTTTTTTTTATTTGCTTTCACGCCCGAACATTTATCACAGAACCGCAATTTTACGCGTGCGTGTCGATGTGGCAACACTTCGTCTTTGCGCTTTCCGACAACCTGCGCGTCCCTTATCCGCCCGCGCTTGCTCATGTGCGGTTTTGAGTTTGTGCCCGAATTTCTGTTCAACCTTCTATTTGCAACGGAAACGTGGAGTTTGGTCAATGAGTTTTGTCTTTGCGTTTCCGTTCGTGCCGTTGTAGGCAAAAACCTTTGTTTTGCGCCAATGGGGTGGAATTATTTGAGGTCTGCCTTGCGGAAGGACACCCAGCCGAGAGTGATGAACAGCGCCGAAAGGGGAATGTTGTACAGCAACACTTTGCCTACAAGCGCGCCGTCCACCTTCGATGTGAAATCAAACATCGATGAGTTGTAGAGGGGCACCCAACTGAGGTCGGGCATAAAGAGCTCGTCGCCGATCGATTTGAACACGGCTACAAATTGGACTATCGACACAAGCACAGATGGCACAAAAAAGCATATCACAAGGGGCAGTGCAAGGGCGGGAGCAAGTTTGCGCGTGCAAAACAAAAACATGCACATCATCGATTGCACAAATATCACCGAAACAATTCCCAACGTAAAAGATGTGATGATCGCAGTGAAAGCGTTTGTGGCGCTCATCGAACCGAAGCCGAAAATGGACGCGGAAAACAGCAACGTCGTTGCAAAACTGACGCTCAAATAGGCAACGGCTATGATAACGGCAGTGATAAGCAAGGAAAAGTAGATCTCTGTGCGACTGCGACGCGCAAGCACCATGTTGCGCACCGTGCCGAAGCTGAATTCTGCGCTGATAAAAATGCTTGCGCAAATAAGCGACAGCATGGCATTGTCGCTCATCAAAGAGGGAAACTCCGCAAGCATTTGCCCGGGAATGTTGGAAAGGCGCATCGCCGCCCAAACGTCCACTTCCACGTCCATGCCCATTCCGCCGAAAAAGGCGGTGATAAATACGCTCAGCAGGATCCCCAAAACGGGCAAACCTCCGCACACTCCAAATAACACCCAAAACAGTTTGTTGTGTTTCAGGCGGAAAAACTCCGTTCGAAAAATGTTTATCATTTAGCACCTCCGTTATCGGTAGAACCGTTTTCCCGCAACAGGCGTATGTAGAAGTCCTCCAAGGTGTCGTTGCATTGAGTGATCGCCGTAACGCTCACGTCCGCTTGCGACAACGCCAGCAGTATTTGCGTCGGAGCGACATCTGCATACAATTCCACCTGCGTAGACGCCACTATCTCCGTCCTGCCGTATTGTTCCAACACCTGTTTGGCAACGCCTGTCTTGTCCACGGTGAGGCGGAACTTCTTTTCCGCGCTGTTTTCCAACTCCTCTGCGGTGGCGTGTTTAAGTATGCGCCCGTTGTCCATAAAAAAGTATTCTGTTGCCAACTTGCCCAATTCGGACAGTATGTGGCTGGATATCAACACTGTTACGCCGTATTCTTTGTTGAGGCGAATGAGTATCTCCCTTATGTGATGTATTCCCTCGGGATCCAAACCGTTTGTAGGCTCGTCCAATATCAACAACTCCGGTCTGCCCAAAAGAGTCATTGCAATGGCAAGGCGCTGACGCATGCCCAGCGAATAGTTTTTGGCTTTTATTTTCAGGTTGGGATCCAACCCTACCAAAACAAGCGTTTCCGCAAAGTACTGTCTGTCCTCGGCAATGCCCAACAATTTGCTTTGCGCAACAAGATTGTCCATTGCCGTCATATTGTTGTAGACGGACGGACGTTCGACAATGGCGGCAACGGATGTTTCCGAACGCGTAGCGTCGGGCATAAGAGTGTAACTTCCCGACGTCGGTTTGGTAAGTCCCGTCAGTAAACGGATAAGAGTGGTTTTGCCCGCGCCGTTTTTTCCGACAAGTCCGACTATCGAACCCCTTTCTATTGAAATACTAACGTCGTCCACAGCCTTTACGTTGCCGTAAGTTTTGGAAAGTCCGTTTGTAATAACGATCTCCGACATATTTACCTCCCGATCGATGTTCTATTTAATTATATCAATTTGCCTGTTTTTTGCAACACTTTGCGCAAAAAAAGATTGCTTTGCAAAAACGCTTGACGAATTTGTCGGAGCATAGTAGAATATAATAACAAAAATTTAAGTGAGGTGAGCGAAATGAAACAAGGTATACATCCGAATTATCATCAAGCGACTGTTGTATGTGCTTGTGGCGCGACCTTCGAAACCGGCACCACCAAAGATACCGATTTGATCAAGGTGGAAATTTGCAACAAATGCCATCCGTATTTTACGGGAAAGCAAAAGTTGGTAGATGCCGGCGGAAGAGTGGACAAGTTCAAGAAAAGATACGGCATGCAATAATGATAGAGAAAGGGAAGCAACGTGGTTTGCTTTCTTTTTTTTGCCTTTCCGCAGTTACAAAGAAAAATGCAGTCGCTTGCTGTGGATCATCAAGCGACTGTTGTATGTGCTTGTGGCGCAACCTTCGAAACCGGCACCACCAAAGATACGGATTTGATCAAGGTGGAAATTTGCAACAAATGCCATCCATATTTTACGGGTAAGCAAAAGTTAGTAGACGCCGGCGGAAGAGTGGACAAGTTCAAGAAAAGATACGGCATGCAATAATGATAGAGAAAGGGAAGCAACGCGGGTTGCTTTCTTTTTTT
>CANQJK010000031.1 GCA_947624235.1 uncultured Clostridia bacterium
TACGACAGCGAAGAGGGTGTTCCTTTATATGTAAACCCGCAAACAGACGACGGCGATTGATCCGTCGTCGCACTGCGGGTCTTTTGTTTTGCATTGGAACGAGTATTTTGGCGTTTTGTATCGTAACGGCACGGGAAGTATATCCCGCCCGTCGATATGATAGCGTGGCATATAGTTTACAAAGATAATTCACATATCGGAGAGGTGAAAAATGATAGTTGTCAAAGACGTAAGCAAGGTGTACAGATCCAAATCGGGAGTGGAAGTTACCGCCCTCAAAAACGTGTCTGTCGTATTTCCCGAAAAGGGATTGGTGTTCATTTTGGGCAAGAGCGGAAGCGGAAAATCCACCATGCTCAATTTGCTCGGCGGGTTGGACGTGCCCACAAGCGGTCAGATAGAGGCGGACGGTGTGTCTCTCGGCTCCCTCAAACAAACTGATCTGGACTCCTACCGCAACAGCTACGCGGGGTTTGTGTTTCAGGAATTCAACCTTTTGGAGGACATGAACGTCAGCGAGAACATCGCCCTTGCGCTCACGCTCTCCAAGGCGGACAACGTTACCGAAAAGATATCCGACGCGCTCGGCAAGGTGGAGTTGTCGGAAGAATATCTCACGCGCAAGGTGAACGAACTGTCAGGTGGCGAAAAACAGCGCGTCGCCATCGCCCGCACCGTCGTAAAGGACAGCAAACTTATCCTCGCCGACGAACCGACAGGCAATTTGGACAGCGCAACGAGCGAAAGTATCTGGAAGATATTGAAAAATTTGTCCGCAACAAAACTCGTGGTGGTGGTAACGCACGACAGGGAAAGCGCCGAGCGCTATGCCGACAGGGTGATAGAGATATCCGACGGCGAAGTGATAAAAGACAGTGAAAGCTTGCCTGTCGTAACGGAACGACCGCATCTTTCTCTTTCCAAAGCGCGCCTGCCCTTCAAAACGCGTTTGAAAATGGCGTGGAAAAATCTTTTCAAGCGCAAGTTTCGCGCCGTGAGCGCAATACTTTTGTGTGTTTTCAGCACTTTGGCGCTTGTGTTGGTGCAGATGATGTTGAGCTACGATCCCATCACGTTCGAGGCGGATATGGTAGTCGAAAATAACATAGGTTACGCCGTTTTCAGACAAAACGCCAAGGAGGGTAGCAAATGGTACTACGAGTGCGTGAGAAAAAGCACGCAGGATTTTTTGGGTAAAAATTGCAGTTACACAAAGGGAGGGATAGTAAGCGGTAAAGAGCAATTGCACGACCTGGGGTTGGAATTTTTGAACAAAGACAATGTGTTGGAGTTGGACGATCACTCTTTCTATATAACCAAGTCCGCGTTGAACTACGTTTTTTCCGATCGCTTCGACAGTGGCAGTTATGTTGTCGTTAACGGCAATCAAACGCCGATAAAGAATTTTGAAAACGATCCCGAGAGCTTGATCGGTCGTCCCGTCTACATTTCTCGGTATGTAAATTGCGATAGCGGTCTGCCGATTTTGGCAGGCATAGTGGACGATTCCTACAACGGCAAACTGGTAAATACGCGCCTCAACGAGGTGTTTGCTCTCTCCACTTTTCAACATTGGGCAACTTGGCTTGCAGATCCGGGACATGACGATATCAATGTCACGGTGGCTTTGGGCGAACGCTCGTTCAATGGCGGTTTTTACCTCGGCAAAGAATGTAGATATGATATGCTTGTCCAAGGCGGAATGAAAAGTTCCGACGATCCCTCCGTTACGGTGAACGATGACGAAATAATCATAAGTTTCGGTCTTTACAGCGAACTGTTTGCCGACGCAAATTCCATGCTGTACTACGTCACCGAGGACAAAGGCAATTACAGCAGGGAGGAAGATCAACCTCTTCCCGAACACCTCGGCGAGACTATTCAACTTAAATTTTTCGACAGCGACGGACAACTGCTTTACGAATTGGGACCGCGCAAACTTACGGGCGTGGCTCTGGGTGGCAGGTACAACGAAGAGTATGCAATATACATAGACGGCGTCAATGCAAATACCATGGATCTTTATTTGGGCACCGGATCGGATTCGGTAACTGTCGGGTTCCGTTCGGTAAAAGACATTGAAAAGTTTATTCGACAAGCCCGGGCATACGATTTGGAACCGTACGACATGGGCGATGTGCCATCCAGGCAACCGGGCGCAGATCGCTCGGTGGTCCAAATCTCCGAGGAACTGGAAGAAAAGTTGATCATCGCCAGGTGGGTTCTCTGCATTTTGGGCGGAGTTTTGCTGGTGGTCATGCTGTTGATAGTGATCAACATAATATCTTTTTCCGTTACCGCTCGCAAAAGGGAAATAGGCATTTTGACGGCGCTTGGAATGTCGGACAAAGACACCGTGGGCATCTTTTTGTTGGAAACGCTCATTGTGGCGTCGTTCGGCTTTGTAGGTTCCTTGGTGCTGTCTATTGTCCTTGCCAAGATCCTGAACATGTTCTTATTCTACTACTTGTTGCCGTTGATACACTTTTTGCACTTCGGTTGGTTGTCCGTTGTGGTGATAGCCGTTGCCACATTCGGACTTATGACGCTTGCGACGTTGATACCGCTACGACATATGTTGAAAATGCAACCGATAGACGCTATTGAAAATATGTAAGTCGAGGTACGTTCATGATCCGATTGTGCGAAGTAAGCAAAACATATACAAGCAGTACGGGGCAGGAAGTACACGCCGTAAAGGACGCGAGCTTTTGTCTGCCCGATAGCGGTATGGTGTGTATCCTCGGCAAGAGCGGTAGTGGAAAGTCCACCTTGCTCAACCTGTTGGGCGGTTTGGACGCTCCCACTTCTGGGTACATCTCTGTGGACGGCGTTTCCATGGCAAATTTCTCCCGAGCGGACTACGAAGGATACAGAAACGACTACCTGGGGTTTATTTTTCAGGAGTTCAACCTTCTTTCCGACCTAAACGTGAGGGATAACGTCGCGCTCGCACTGCAATTGAAAGGTAGCAAAAGCGACGACAGCAGTGTAGACAAGGCGTTGTTGCAAGTGGGACTTAACGAAAAATACCGCACAAGGCGCGTATCCGAGCTTTCGGGCGGAGAAAAACAACGTATCGCCATTGCGCGCTGTATCGTAAAAAACAGCAAACTTATCCTTGCCGACGAGCCGACGGGCAATTTGGACAGCGCAACGAGCGAAAGCATATGGAACCTGCTCAAAAAGATATCTTCCGACAAACTTGTCGTTGTGGTCACTCACGACAGCGACAGCGCCGAGCGTTATGCCGACAGAGTAATAAAACTTGCCGACGGACTCGTCGTTTCCGACACGGGAGCCGACGACGCATGCGAAACGTCCGCAAAACCGCCAAAATTCCTGTCCAAAAAATTACCCGTAAAGTTTGCCGTCAAATTGAGTTTCGGCAACATCGGCGCTCGCGCGCTCAAAACGGTAAGCGCCACGTTGCTTTTGATCTTTTGCATTTTGGCGTTGCTCATATCGCAAATGTTTTTGTGCTTTTCCGTCGCGCGTACAACGGGGCGGTATGTGGCGGATAACGGCGTCCCTTTTGTGTTGACGGAACAACAGGCTTTGGGGCGCAATGCAGAGGGCAAAACCTACGTCAACGGCGTCATCAAACCGCAAACGGAAAGGTGGCTCAACGATAACGTTGACTACATTGTCAATTGCACGGTGTCCAATAGCGATCAACTGCGCAATTTGGGTTTGAGCTTCGAGGGGGAAGTGCTGGAACCGCAGGAAAACAGCTTCTACGTGACGAGCGACTTTTTGGACTATGCAATAAAGACGGGCGCATACGCTATTGTGGACGGAAATGTCACGCGTTTGGTAAAGGAGTACCATTCGCACGAATTTTTGATAGGCAAGCAGGTGTATTTGTCGCAGTTTTTCGAGGAAGGCGAGGCGTTTCCCACCCTTTGCGGAATTATCGACTCTTCCTCCGTCTCTCCGCTTGTGGAGCACTACATGCCCTCTGTATTTGCGTCCGAAAGTTTCGGCAATTACGGTTGGGCGGAAATTCCCGAGTTTTCGTCGTCTTACAACAGTTTTGACTCCCGCGACGTAGAGGTGCGCTTTGGCGACGGCAATTACGACGGATATTTTTATGTGGAGCCTTCTGCCGACTGTTTTGTGGCGACGAAGGAGCAAACCTTGCTCAACTACGTTTGCGCCGACGACGAGATAGTGCTCAGTTACGAGATGCTTTCGGCTTTGTACGACGTGTCGTCCAAGTACACTTATTTCAACGCGTACCAAGGCAAGGTCGTGCTGTGTCCCGATCAGGTGGGGAAAAAGGTGCATTTTGCCATTGCGGACGCCGATACGGGACGTACGATAGTGGATCTGGGCGAACTTACCATTGCGGGCGTCGGTTTCAAAAAGACAGAGGGGGACGAAGAGCAATACAGGTGGTTTGCGCTTTCCCAGTCCAATTACGACAAGATAGTAAACACGCTCAAATGCGGAGCGCAAGTCTTGGTGGGCACCGCGCAGAAAATCGACGCGGGCAATTTGCTTTCGCAGTTGGATAACCGCGATCTCGTGCTTGTATCGGGCGGAGCGGTGCAAACGAAAGAGGGCGACTTTGTCGATTGCGTGGAAGTGTCAATGAACTTGGAAGGGCAGTTTAAGCCCTTTTTGGTGACGGTGTCGGTAATTGCCGTCATACTGTCCGTTTTGACGGTGCTGATGATAGTCAATTTGATAGGTTGCGGTATAGCGGACAGACAAAAGGATATCGGCATAATGTCGGCGTTGGGAATGCCCTATTCCAGCGTATATCTCATGTTTTTGTCGGAGGTACTGCTCATTGCGGTGGTCGGTTTTGTGCTTTCGTTGGGACTGGCTTTCGGCTATTCCGCCCTCAGCAACAGCATTTACAGCGAAGATTACGAGTCGAAATTGCAATTTTTCCGCGTGGACGCTATCACCGTGTTGACGGTCGTCGCGGGCGCGTTTGTTCCGCCTTTGTTGGCGACGGTCGTTCCGCTCAAACGCATGTCACGGCTCAAACCGATAGACGCTATCAGGCACTTGTGAGGCAATTTGTCTACTTCGAGAGCGGTTTTGCGCCTGTCGCCCAAATTCCCTTTGACGTATAAGCAAACCCGCATGCACTTTTTACGCCTCGATGTTTATCACCCCGACAATTCTACAAAAACGGTCTGTCTGAACATTAGAAAAAAAGGACGTTGAAAACGGCTTGAAAAACCCAATTTCAAACCGTTTTTTTTGTACGATATTTTTCAGTTGTCTATGTGTTTTGCGACAGTCGTTTTTTGTCATTTTGCCATAACACAGCCGTTACAGCAACTTTGATATCGCCAACACAACGAGTATCACCGCCGAAAAAATGTTTGTGTGTTTCAATTGAACTTTTTTTGCCAAGATCTGCCCTAAGGCTACGGTGAAGTAGTGCGTAACGGCAAACACCACGGGGACAACAAGTCCGTTGCCCACGCCCGTTAGCGACAAATTGGCAATGGACGCGTCCATTCCCACGGCAACGCCTATGGTCAGGCTTTCTCCCAAGGACACGCAACTCAGCGAATTGCGCGCGTCCTCTTTGCGCAACAGACAGGTCAGCGCCAGCAACACAAGCAGTCCCGCCCCGAACACGTCCAATTGTTTTTCGGCAATGTAGGATAGTATCCTGCCGATAAAGGACGTGACGAGGCACAGCAAAAGCGTGATGAGCGCAACAGCCGACGGCAACAATGGGCTGTTCCGTTTGTTCAGCGACAGCGAAAATCCCGCCATAAAACTATCCAACGACACCGCAACGGCAGTGACGGCTATCAACAACACATTTTTCAAAACGTATTTCCTTTGTTCTTGCGTAGTGAGGGCGTTTTTGCGCTCTACAATTTATTGTATGCTCCGCAATATCTATTTGTTTTGCCCATTTCGACGCACAAATCGTATTTTGTCTTTGCAAGTAGTTGACAATCTAACTAAATAAATGTAAAATATCCCTATATGCGGTAAAAGACGCACATTTTTTGCCGTGCACGAAAAGTTGGGCAAATATGCCCTTCGGAGGAACAATGAAAAGATTTTTGAGTATTTTGATAGCACTGGTTATGCTTGTAAGCATGTTCGCAGTGTCCGCAGTGGCAATTGCGGAAGAGCAGAGCACGCCTCCCGCAACGGAGGACGACACCCCTGAGGCGCGCGAAGTAACTTTCGATCCCGACGCTTTCAGACAGTATGTAAAGACGGACGACCTGCCTCAGGCTTTGGAGATGGATCGCTCCTTTATGCTGGAAAACAAGTGGTGGGAAGACGCCGACAAGGTCAACGCCATTTTCAATGGCATTAACTACCGAGTTCAACCCAAGGAAGAACTTAAAGACGAAGAGGGCAACGACAAAACGGTCAAATACGTCGTTCACTATGTCGTAGACGGCGAAGTCGTGGCGGAAAACTACACCGTGCCCGCCGACGCCGAATATGTAGATACGCAACACTTCAAGCTTCCAACCACCCCCACGATAGGCACCCACAAGGAAACCGTGCAACCGCAAGAGGACGAAGACGGAGAAGCGACGGAAAAGGACGTGCCCAACGCCTACTTTGCAGGTTGGCAGATAACGCTCGGTTACACCCCCGAAACAAGCGGTGACGACAACGGAGAAGTTGAGGGAACGGCTTTGGAAACACTTCCCGCACACCTCGACGGCGTGTTCGCGTCCGGTGCAGAGATCGCTATGCCTGCGGAAAACATCACGGTGACGGCTGTGTTCAAGGACACCGAAGAGGAAGCAAAGTCCGCTGTCAACAAACCTGACGACAAGCTCTATTTGCTGTATGTCAGCCCCAGCGGAGCAAGCACCGAGGACAGCAAGGATTGGAGCCGTTGCCTTGTCACAAGCACGTTCAGCCTCACGTCCGAGGGCGAATGGAACTTCCGTTTTGCAGTGGTGGACGGCGAAAAGGCAAGCCAATCGGGTTACAGTTTCGATTGGGACGACGTTCTCGCAACCAGTTACGACAACATAGAAAAAATCATCGAAGAGGCGGAGTCTAACGGCACTTCCGTCAACGAAAAGGAAGTAAAAGCGCAAGATTGCACCTTGACTTTCCGCACAAAGGATACGACCGCTCCGCAAATAAAACTTTCCACCACGCAGGAAAACAAGCAGGTGGACGGTCTTACGGTAGGCACCACCTACTCCGTATCCACAAGTTTGGACATCACGGATTGTTCCAGCACCACAGTGACCTACGTCGTTTACAAGCAGGTGGGTGCCGACAAAGAGGGCGCCGACGATGAGGGTTGGTTGCAGATATACGACAGCAAAACTCGCGAAGTAGCCGAGGGCTATGAGGACAACATTTCCACAAGCGGCGTTATCACTCCGCTCGACGAGGACGTCACGGGCAAAAACGTGTACAAGATCGTCTACACCGTTGTGGACAGTTTCGGCAATCACGGCGTACAAAAGGTCAGCGGTGACGAAGTTGTTGGCACGGACGAATATCACCCCACAATGCTCCTCAAAGTAAGCAGAGAGCCCGTCGCTCCCAACACCAAGACGGAAGCCTGGAAGATAGTGCTCTATGTGATCGCAGGTTTGTCGGCATTGGGCATCATCGTTTTGCTTTGCATCAAACCCAAAGAGCAAAAGGCAGACGCGCGCTACAACGTGGCAATTGCAGGCAACACCGACAGCACCGACAGTTCTGACAGCACCGAAGAAACGGACAAGGACGACGACACGGTAGAATAATATTCGACGCCTCGTTCAACATCTTTTTACAAATTGACATAGAAAACGGCTTGAAAATGCAAATTTCAAGTCGTTTTTTGCGTCAAGTGCGCTCCGTTGTCTACCATGCTCTCGGCTCCACGGGCGTGCTACAAGCACACATGTCACCGCTTGTAGCGAACTCGCTACCATGTGCTACGCGCGCGATGTTTGCTAAAATTCCGCTTTTATACGCAATCGCATTTGCGCATTTCGTTTGCCACGACGTCCTTGCAACAACAAATAGTTCGTTGTCGGGTAGCGTTTAGTTGTTTGCAAGCGCAATGGAATGGTAAAAACCGCCCTGCGCCCACAGTTTTTCGACGACGAGACGGGCAAGCGGACATATATATGTTAATTGCTTTACAAATAGAATATAATTGTGTATAATATAACGCGTTAGGGCGTAGTGGGACGTCAAATTTTGACGTCTCTTTTTTGCGCCTTTACGATCTTTGCATACATACGTCGTGCAAACTTCACGGAAAATTGCACATTCTATCGTAAACAAAAGAAGTGAGATATTTATGTTGTTGACACTTTCTGCTAAATGCCGAAACAGCAAAACGATCGGCTACATTTCCAAATTTTTGTATTCGCCCTACTACATTTTGTTGGTGGGCGTTGCAACGGTTTGTTCAAACGCTTTCGGTTGGGAAATACCTATATGGTATCTGTTTGCCCTGCTTGCGGTGCTTGCCTTGCTGTTTGCGCAGGACTCCCTGCCCTTTGCGCCTTTGCTCGGTTGCGGATATGTGTCCGTTTCGGCGGGCAACAATCCTGCCTCCCATTACGGAACCAGTATTTTTCAAACAAAATCGGCAATGGTGCACCTCGGCGTTATCGTCGCGGTGTTGTTTGTCGTGTTGATCGCCCGCGCCCTTTTCGACGCGACGCACCGCAAAAGTCTCACGCGCACTGCCAACGTGCCCAAACTGGCGGTGGGATTTTTCCTGCTGGGCATAGCCTATATTTGCGCAGGACTTTTCCCCGCGCGCGACTACGGACCGCAATGGAAAAGCGCGCTGTTCGGTTTGGTGCAGATAGCCTGTTTGGCTGTTCCGTATTTGTATTTTCACTACACGGTAGATTGGAGCAAAGTTCGCGCCAACTATCTTGCTTGGATCTTTGTCGGGCTGGGCTTTGTTGTCACGGCGGAAATTGCCGTAATGTACATTTTGACGTTCGCGTCCCTTCCGCAAGGCGTTGCTTTTGACAGAGAGTTTCTCGTCACGGGTTGGGGAATATACAACAATGTGGGGCTTGTGATAGCCTTTTGCATACCTTTCGCCTTTTATCTGGCACTGCGTGCACGGCACGGATATTTGTGGTGGATAGCGGGCTTGGTGTTTGTGACGGCGCTGTTGTTCACGCAAAGCCGTGGCTGTATTTTGTCCGGATCGGCAGTTGCACTGGTCACAGCCGTCTACACGCTTGTCAAATGCAAAAACAAAAAGCACGTCGCAACAATGCTCATTGCGGGAGGCGTATATTTGACTGCGCTGGCTGTGTTTGCGGTGATTTTCCGCGAAAAAATCGCAGAGATATTCAACGCTATGCACAATGCGGGCTTTGACGACAGCGGACGGTTTGAGATCTACCGCAAGGGGCTTGAACAATTCAGCGAATCGGTCGGATCGATATTCTTGGGCAACGGCTTTTACGCTTGCGACGCTTTCCGTTTCGGCGAACTGCCTTCCGACGCCTTTTTGCCTCCCCGTTACCACAACACGGTGGTGCAATTGTTGGCTACGGGCGGACTTTTTGCAATGGTCGCCTATCTGTTTCACCGCGTACAAACCTTTGTGCTGTGTTTGAAACATCGCACTCCGCAAAAGATCTTTGCGCTGTTTGCAATTTTGATACTTATTTCCGCCAGCATGGTCGATTGCCATTTCTTCAACATGGGCCCGGGACTGATTTATTCGGTGGTGTTGGTGTTTGCGGAAAACGTCCATAGCTCCAATGAAAACAGCACGGCAAAGCATTTGGGATAAGCAGATCTGTTTGCTTACGGCAACTCCCTTTTGGTAAATAACAAAACGTAACTAATGATAATGTAAATGTAAATGATAATGTAAATGTAAATGACAATGTAAATGATAATGTAAATGTAAATGATAATGTAAATGTAAATGATAATGTAAATGTAAATGACAATGTAAATGATAATGTAAATGAGAGTGTGTATGTAAATGATAATGTAAATGACAATGTAAATGTTAATGTTAATGTAAATGTAAATGAGTGTGTGTGTAAATGTAAATAGTGTTTGTCACTCGCGCACGCTTTCAGCATATGAACAATGCAATATGGGTTTGTTACGCAATCGCCTTTCGGGGGTGCAAAGGTTATTCTTTGTGCTGTCGGGGCATTTTTTTAACGTCGCAATTTGTTTACAACAATTTTATTTTGTAGTACAATCTTGTCGAGGAGAAAATATCTATGCAAAAACTTCGTTCTAAATTGGGATTTATCTGCGATATGGACGGCGTGATATATCACGGCAACACATTGCTAAAAGGCGTCAAGGAATTTGTGGACTGGCTCTATGCCAACAACAAGCGTTTTTTGTTTCTCACAAACAACAGTCAAAAATCTCCCAAGGAACTGCAACAAAAGTTGGCTCGCATGGGGCTGACCGTTCCCGAGCACAATTTTTATACCTCCGCGCTTGCAACGGCAAGTTTTCTCAAAAGTCAAGGTGGCAACACAGCCTACGTCATAGGGGACGCAGGCTTGACAAACGCTCTGTACGAGGTGGGCATAACGTTAAACGACGTCGATCCCGACTACGTTGTCATCGGCGAAACGGAAAACTACAACTTCGAAAGCATCAAAAAAGCCACTGCGCTCGTCAACAGAGGGGCGTTGCTCATAGGCACCAATTCAGACATCACCAATCCCACCGAGCACGGCGAAGTGCCCGCATGCAAGGCGCTTGTCGCCCCCGTAGAGTACGCCACAGGCAAAAAGGCGTACTATGTGGGCAAACCCAACCCGTTGATGATGCGCGCGGCAATGGAGCGCTTCCACGCCAAGGGTATTCACTCGGCGGATGTAGCCATGATTGGCGACCGCATGGACACCGACATGATCGCCGCCATCGAATCGGGCTTGGATCCGATACTTGTGCTGAGCGGAGTGTCCACTCGCGACTCCGTCAAGAAGTTCCCCTACCGTCCAAGGTTGATCTTGAACGGCGTAGGCGACATTTGCGACGGCGACTGAGCGTAACTTGCTCGTCACGTTGTAGAGCGGTGCTTTGCCCGAGGTGCTTTGTCACGGCACGGCGCTGTTTGCCGAAGTGCGACTTCGCTTGTATTTGCGGAGGGCGCGGGCATAAATGCCAACCGACCTGTCAACAATTATTCAAAAGATATCATAAATTTATTCTATCAATTTATTATAAAATTTTATGATAGCGACGCTTTGATTTAATTGCGCAAAGGACGGTTGTATGATATACTATATGCGAAAAATTTTGCGGACTATCTGTCGCAAAGTTTTAGAACAGATTTCAACCGCATTGCGGAGGAAATACAAAAAATATATTTTTTGAAAGGAGAAGAAAATGAAAAAGACAAGTAAAATCTTTGCTGTTTTGCTTTGCGTAGCACTTGTTGTTGGCGCTATCGCAGTGTTTGCCGCTTGCGATCCCGGTCAAACCGTTACAGGTGATTGCCATTATGAAAATTATGGTCATACTTATGGTGCAAAAGTTGACGTTACAGTTAAAAACGGCAAAATCACAGAGGTAAAACTTTGGTCAGACGCAGATTCCGGCTATGTTCGTACGACGACGACATGGACAAAGAAGGAAGGTTCCAGCGATCTTGGTTTTGAAGCAGCAGAAGCCGCTTACGATCAATGGATCAAGGATACTTTCGTAGGCAAGACCGTAGAAGAAGTTAATGCTTACAAAGCGGATGTCAGCAACCCCAACGCAATAACTGTTGGTACTGAAAGTGCAAAGTTGGTTGGTGCAACGCAATCCAGCGCTCGTATCATCCTTGCTGTTCAGAACGCTCTGAGCCAACTTGACAAATAAGTTTTCGCTTATTTGACTCGGCAACAATGTGCCGAAACAAAACAAATGAACAAAAAGACTGTTGCAGACTACCGTTTGCAACGGTCTTTTTTTTGTTCGCCGAAAGCGTCGTGGCGCGAATATGAATATATGGCGTCTATGGTTAGGCGGAGTTTAGGCACGCGGTGTGTGTAGCGCACAGTAGCGAAAGCAAGGACATCGCCCCCAAAGCGATAAGTCCTCAACCCGCAACGCCCTTGTGGTGGTAAAATCAAGCATGTCCCCAATCAAACGATCTGCAACGAGTGCAACGCGTGAAACCTTTTTGCATGCTGACATCTTACAAAAAACAATGTTGTCTCAAAACCTGTAATTCCAAAACCGCAACGCCCTTGCGGTGGTAAAATCAAACATGCCCCAATAAAAAGACCTTCAACGAGCGCGACGCGTGAAACCGTTTTTGTAACTGACTTTATACAAAAAACAGTGTTGTCTCAAAACCCGTAATTTCCAAACTGCAACGCCCTTGTGACGTTGAAATTAAGCAAGCCTCCAATAAAAACAATCTGCGACGCGTTAAACCGTTTTGTATGCTAACATATAAAAAAACAGTGTTGTCTCAAAACTCGTAATTTCCAAACTGCAACGCCCTTGTGGCAGTGAGAACGAGCATGTCCCGTATCTAAAACATCGGTTGTGGCGCTTGCAAACACGGCTGTTTAGAAAGGCGCGGGCTGTCGTGCTTGCGTGCGCTTGCCAAACGTGCAAAAATATAGTACAATAAAATTGATATGAAAAAACGTCTTGCGGTGTTGTCGGTTTTGATAATTGTCCTTTCCCTCCTGTGCGTGGCGGGCAATTTGGCATACGCCGAAGAGGTTCGTCCCGCCCGATACGACACGGTCATAATGGGGCACCAAGTAGCGTTTATCCCCTTTTTGGAGGGCGACAAGGTGGTGGGCGTGCAAATGGTCGGAGACTTTTTCGGCGCAAGCGGAATTTCCGTCAGGTTGGATATTTACAACTGCGACGCGTTTTCCGTGGGCAGTTCTCTCGCCGACGACGATCTGCAACAGCTTGCAGGGCAAATAGTGGAGTTGTTCGACCAAGTGGACAAGTGCGCCAACGTGGGCTACAACGGCGCTGTGGGCGTCACGTCGGATATTTTCCGTTACAACGAGGCGGACTACGGCTCGGAGTTGGAAATTTCCCCTCATACCTATCAAATGTTGACGTACGCGCGCGAAATGTACGATCTGACGGACGGGGCGTTTAACCCTGCCGTGTACCGTTTGGTAGATCTGTGGGGGTTCAGTTCGCGTGTGTATTCCGCCAACCCCTACGGCTTGCCCGCTCAACCCTACGACAGACGCATGGACGCAAACGGGCACTACGACTCTTTGCCCGACGAAAAGTACGTTGAGGCGTTTTCGCGCCCCTCTTTTGTGGACTTTTCGCAAAACGCGGTGGAACTTTCGCAACGTGACGGCAAGTACTACGTCACAAAAAACGTACAGCCCGTCACGGTGGACGGAGTTCAATTTGAGCAATGGCTGGATCTGGGCGGGATCGCCAAAGGTTACGCCACCGATTTGGTAAAGGACCTGCTTGTGAGCAAGGGCATCGATCGTTACTATATCAATGCAGGCACAAGCAGTATTTCCTTGGGCAAGGAATATAACGGCGGAAAACAAAATTTGGGCATAATCGACGCTCTGGGCGAATTATCGTATTTGTACGCAGACACATTGCTTTCGGTGGATGTGGAAGATCGCAGTGTGTCCACAAGCGGACAGTATATTCGCAAGTACACCGTGGACGGCGTGGAATACGCGCACATAATTGACGGCTCTCGCGGAGCGCCTGCGCAAACGGGCGTTGTGTCCGTCACCGTCATTGCTCCGCGCGACGGTTTTTGGGCAACAAAGGGAGACTGCCTCACAACCGCTTTGACGGTCATGGGCGCGGAAGGCGCGGTGGAGTTTATCAACAAAATGGGCGACGAACTGCAAATTGTCGTTCAGTACCGTTCGGCAGACGGCAAAAAGCAAATTTTGTCCAACATCCCCAAGCAGGACGTGACTGCGGGAGAGAACTTTGACAATTACGCCTGGGCGCTGTTGCAACATGACGACGGCACATTCTACTACAAGGCGGACGCCCCTGCCGATCGCGACGTAGCCGACTACACTTGGTTGTTGGCGGTGTTGGGTAGCGTGTTGGGCGTCGTGCTTGTGGGCATTGTGGTGTATCGCTTTGTGCACAGCAAAAAAACGACCTTGCAAAACGTCACAAACGCGCGCAAGGACAAACCCTTCAAGTTGGGGGACGTGGGCGTGTATTTGGCGGTGGTGCTGTTGGTGGCGGTGCTGTTTGTGGCATTTTTGGGAAAGCCGAACCAAGCAATGCAAAAGGTGATCGTGGTGGACGAGCAAATGCAGGAAACGTTGTTCGTTTACGACGTGCCAAGCGGTAGATATCAGCAAAACGACAACAGCGTCAACGGTTGGCAAATAGATGTGCAACGTGCCGACAGCGGGCTTACGGTGACGTTTAGCAGAACTATCGACGGCGAAGAACACTACAACGTGATGTACATTTCCTTCGGGCGCAATGCGTCTGTGGTGATGAAGGACGCAAAGTGCGGTTTCCACCAGGATTGCGTGCGCACCTTTGGCGCGTTGGATCGGTCGGGCGGAGCGATAGTGTGCAGTCCCAACCGCCTCACTATCTTGACAGAGTAGCGACAGGCTTATAAACAAATTTCATCGATTGCAAGGCGCAACAGGATGTTTTGTGGCAAAATGCACTGTCGATCTTGCTATTAACAGACAAAAAAGGCGTTGAAAATGTGTGTTTTCAATGCCTTTTAATTTGTGGTTTATGTAGTGATATTTGCGCCTGTTTGCGTTGACTACGCGTTATCGGCAATGCACTGTGGCGTTTATTTTGTGCTTGGTGGCATTTTTGGGTAGACGGAGTCCGCTTCCGTCAATTTGCGTATCACTCTGCAAGGGTTGCCGAACGCCAACACACCGCTCGGGATATCACGCGTGACCACGCTTCCTGCGCCTATCACGCAATTGTCGCCTATGGTCACTCCGCCACATATCGTCACATTGCTTGCTATCCAACAGTTTGAACCTACAACTATGGGTTTTGCATATTCCTTGTCCGTCATTATGCCGTCCTTGCGAAAATAGGGGTTTCGCTCTTGGGCAAGCAACGGGTGCAACGGCGTAACTATGCTGACGCCCGTTCCGAAGAAAACGCAATCGCCGATAGTGACAGTGGCGCAATCCAACACGGTAAATTGAAAATTGGCGTAGCAATTTTTTCCGAAAAAGGTGTTGTCTCCGTAGTCGAAGTAGACGGGACCTTGTAGGTACGCGCCGTTTCGGTGGGGAAGCAGTTCTGCCAAAATATCGTTTCTTTCGGGATCGTCCTCATCCAGCACGTTGTAGGCGTTGCACAGTTTGTGCGCGTACGTCCGCCTTGTTGCCAATTCCGTATCGGCAGGATCGTAGATGAGTCCTGCAAGCATTTTTTCTCTTTCCGTCATATTTTCCTTTCCAAACAAATTTTTAAGTCAAGGCCTTTGTCTTGTGTTATTTTTTGATAGGTTCAAGCTTTTCCAGACCGCCCATGTACTTGCGCAAAGCTTCGGGGATAGTGACCGAGCCGTCCGCCTGTTGATTTTGTTCGAGCAAAGCGGGGAACACGCGACTTGTCGCCAATCCGCTGGCGTTCAATGTGTGCATGTAGTCTAACTTTTTGTCCGACTCTCTGCGATAGCGCATATTTCCGCGACGCGCCTGATAGTCGCGAGCGTTGGACGCGGAGCTGACCTCTTTGTAAATATCCATTGAGGGAATGTATATTTCGATGTCGTAGGTGCGAGCCATGCTGTCGGAGCAATCGCCCGCCGCAAGTTTGCTCAGTTGATAGTGCAAACCCAAACCTTCCACCAATCCGCATGCCATATTTACCATTTCTTCAAACGCTTCGTCCGACTTGTCGGGGGTGGTGTATTGGAACAACTCCACTTTGTTGAATTGGTGTCCGCGGATCATGCCCCTTTCCTCCGAGCGGTAACTGCCCGCTTCGCGCCTGAAACATGCGGAGTAGCCGAAAAACTTTTTGGGCAGGTCGCTTTCCGACAATATCTCGTCGCGGTACAGGTTTACCAGCGCCGTTTCCGCAGTGGGAAGCAAAAATTTGCGCCCCTCGCCGTTGGCAAGTTGATACACGTCGTCCTCGAATTTGGGAAATTGCCCTGCCGTCAGTCCGCACTCGTAACTGAGCATGTAGGGCGGAAGCATAAAGGTGTAACCCTTGGCAATGTGACTGTCTATGAAGTAGTTCAGCAATGCCCATTCCAGACGTGCGCCCTTGTCGGTGTATATCCAACTTCCGTTGCCTGCCAACTTTGCGCCCCGTTCGTAGTCGATAAGTCCCAAATTTTTGCACAGATCGACGTGGTTTTTGAAGGGAAAATCAAATTGCGGTTTCACGCCGAACGTTCTGATAGGTTTGTTGTTTTCCTTACCGCCCGGCAACAGATCCTCGTCGGGAAGGTTGGGCAATCTGAGCAAAAAATCGCGAATTTTGTCGTTTACCGTTGCCAACTCGGCGTCTTGTCTTGCTATTTTGTCGCCCAGCTCTTTCATCTCGGCAATGGTGGCGGATACGTCCGCTCCCGCCTTTTTGAGTTTGGGAATTTCGCCCGAAACTCTGTTGCGCTCCGCTTTCATCGCTTCCGTTTCGGCTATCAACGCCTTGCGTTTCTCGTCCAATTGCAGAAATTCGCTGAAATCAATGTCCTTTCCGCGTTTGAGATATCTTTGACGCACCTTTTCGGCGTCCTGTCTTATCAAATTAACATCGATCATAGTTATTTGCCTCTTTTATTGAAATATGGGCTATTTGCTCATGCAAATTCCACCCTCTATTGTAACACATGCTTTCAATATTTGCAATGATTTGTCGCCTTTTGTGCGCGTGTTGCGATCTGTTCGGGCAAAAACGAGCAAAAAATTTTTCTATTGCAAACATATACTTGTTATACGGACGATTTTGTGATACAATAACAGTGTTTCATTCGTCGGATATTTTTGTCGCACCCCGCATGCGGTTACGGCAAGAGAAACGCACGAACGAACATATAAATATCGTTGAGGTAGCAAGATGCAACTAAAAGTATATAACACACTAACCCGCAAAAAGGAAGAATTTGTGCCCGTGCAACCCGACAGGGTGGGCATGTACAGTTGCGGTCCTACTGTGTACAAATACGCTCACATAGGCAATTTGCGCGCGTATGTGTTTATGGACGAACTCAGGCGCGTGTTGGAGTACAACGGTTACAAGGTAAGATCCGTAATGAACATCACAGACGTGGGACATCTTGTTTCCGACGCCGACGACGGCGAGGACAAAATGGAAAAATCCGCCTCCGAAACGGGCAAAACTCCGCTGGAAATAGCGCAGTTTTACACCGATCAGTTCATGAAGGACATCGACGCCCTCAATATCGAGCGCCCGACGGTATGTCCCAAGGCAACGGACAACATTCCCGAAATGATCGCCATTGTCCAATCCCTTTTGGAAAAGGGATACGCCTACGAGACGGAGGACGGAATTTATTTTTCGGTGGAAAAATTTCCGCAATACGGGCGTCTTTCGGGTATCAATCTCGAAGAACAGCGTCACGGCGCGCGCGTAGAGGTCAACAGTTTCAAACGTCACCCCGTTGACTTTGCGCTGTGGAAGAAGGCTCAACCCAATCATATTCAGCAGTGGGATAGCCCTTGGGGACGCGGTTTCCCCGGTTGGCACATAGAGTGCACCGCCATGAGCAAAAAGTACTTGGGAGAGTTGTTCGACATACACACGGGCGGAGTGGATCACATTCCCATTCACCACGAAAACGAAATCGCCCAAGCAGAGTGTTGGCTGGGACACAAAGCGGTAAACTACTGGATGCACAGCGAATTTATGCTTATCGACGGCGGAAAAATGAGCAAATCGTTAGGCAACACCTACACCGTTGCGGATGTCGTCAAGAGAGGATACGCCCCCGTGGTGTTCAGATATTTCTGCTTAAACGTGCATTACCGTCAAAAAATAAACTTCACTTGGGAGGGGCTGGCGTCTGCCAAAACAGCCTACGACAAACTGTGCGCAAGTCTGTTTGCTCACCGTCAAAGCGAGGAGAGCACGGACAAGGAGGTGTTGGATAGCTACCGCGTCAAGTTTGAGGACGCCATATGCGACGACCTCAACGTTCCGCTTGCGCTGGGGATTTTGTGGACGATGTTGCGCCTGCCCAAATCAAAGGACGTGTACGACCTTGCGTTGACGTTCGACAAGGTGTTGGCGTTGGATCTGGACAAGGTACAGGACGTTCGATCCGCTCCGATAGATATCCCCAACGACATTCGCATGCTTGCAGAAACGCGCCTGCGCGCCCGCAAACAAAAGAATTGGGCAGAAAGCGATCGGATACGCGAACAGCTTTCTCAATTGGGTTACAGCGTCAAGGATACCGCCGACGGCTACGAAATCGTCAAAAAGTAATCAACGCCCATTCCCCTGCATATTGTAATGCAGGGGGATTTTTTATGGACAAGACATCGCGCTATCTTTTGTTGGATAACAATTTGCTCACCGTAAAGGGCGTCAAGCAGGTGGTGGAACTGGGCGAAAGGCAAGCGGTTTTCAAACTGGAAGGCAACACGCTTACCGTACGCGGAAACGGCTTGAACGCCGTCCGATTGGATAGGGAACAGGGCGTAGTGGTGTTGGAAGCGCCCACGGTAAGTTCGATCGGTTACCGTCAGGGCGGTATTGGCTTGAAGGGGTTGTTGAAGTGACATTGGGCGCAGGCGTCGAACAACTGTATGTTTTTGCCGTATTTTGGGCACTTGGGGTGGGATTTTTTGTTGTCTATCTGTTTGCAACGGGACTTACGCGCACCCCTTTGTCGGCGTTTATATTCGACGGCTTGTTCGGCGCGCTGTTGCTGTGGTGCGTGTGGCGCGTCAATTTGCGAGTAAACAACGGCGAATTTCGCCTGTTTGTTTTCGTAGGTCTGGCGCTGGGCGGAGCAACAACTTTTTTTACTTGCAAAACTACGCTTGACAAACTTTCTTCGCTGTTGTATACTTGGTTTACTACATCAACGGTGGCGAAAAATGAGAATATTTCAAAAAAAATCAACATCGATAATATTTGTGGCGGCAGTGATGATACTGGTGCTGTTAGTTTGCATGCTGTTGGTAATTCTGACGCAGATGACGTCGCTCAATCAACGCAAGGCGGAATTGATCAAACTTATCGAAGACGTAAAAGCGCAAAAAAAAGAATTAGAAGAACTACAAGAGTATTTGCAATCGGACGAGTACGTCAAGGAATGGGCAGTAAATCACGATCGCATAATGTGGGACGGATACAATTGGGTGCCCACCACAGAAAAATAGGGTAAGTCCCCGCGTTAAGCGGGGCTTTTGATTTAAGGAAAAATAATCACTGTTGGAGAAAACATGGCAAAAAAACATCCCAAACTTGCAAGTAAATTTCTTATTCGCGGAGCTATCGATCTGTACGGCAAAACCAAGTTTACCAAAAATGCCAAACTTATAACGGACGGCACCCTCAAACACATCAAACCGCCCTATATCGTTGTTGCCAACCATGCCAGTTTTGTGGATGTGGGCGGACTTATCATGTCCATGTATCCCAATTGCGCAAGTTTCGTCATCTCCGTCACGCAGTTGGTGCAGTGGCCGTCGGCTATCAAATATATGGGCGTTTTGCCCAAAAAGCAGTTTACGGTGGACACATCGCTTATTCGCGACATTCGCTATGTGCTGGACAAAGGACGTCCCGTTGTCATTTATCCCGAAGCCAAACTTTCGGTGGTGGGAAGGTTGAATATAATCAAACCCGCAATAGCAAAATTGGTAAAGTTGCTCAAAGTGCCCCTTGTTACGGTGCGGTTCAACGGCAACTATCTCTACCGTCCGCGTTGGGCAAAGACCGTTCGCAAAGTCCCCGTGCGAGTAGACGCGCGCCTTGCGGTGACCGCCGAGGAAGTTGGCGCTCTTTCCGCAGAGCAGATATACGACAGGATAGTGGAAAACCTTGCCTACGACGACTATGAATATCAATTGCAAAACAACATAGAGATAGAGGACGAGCATTTGTCGGAGGGTTTGGAAAACATACTTTACAAATGCCCCGAATGCGGAGAGGAGTTTGCAATGACCGCGCACGGCAACACGCTCACCTGTTCTAAATGTGGCGCTACCGTTACGCAAAACAAGTTGGGCGCATTGGAGGGCGGACGTTTTGACAAAGTAACGGATTGGTACGATTGGCAAACGCAGTGCGTCAGGGAGGAAGTGTCCAGATCGGACTATCGGTTCGAAGGTCGGTTCCGCGCGGAAAAGTTGATAAAAAAGAAATTTGTCGAGGCGGGCGATGCAATATTGGTGCACGATTCGGAGGGCATCACGGCGACATTCGGCGATCAAACGTTGCATTACAAGGCGGGCACGTTCTACACGCTCTCTTTCAACAACGACTACGTCTATTTGCCCACAAGCGACGCCGTTTACCGTTTTGCAAGGCTGAGCAACGTCGGGTGCACCACAAAACTCAATTTGGCTGTGGAACAGCAAACTCAACTTTCAGAACAGCGCAAATAATTTGCGCTGATGTTGCAAGTTGCCTGTTTGGCGAGACAAAATGCTGTGTTCGGGCAACCGATCCGCGGGGAAGCGCAAGCCTCGCGTTTGGTTCGCTTTTCGCCCAAACATTTATTTAAGAACACATTTTTTGCAGAATAATAAATTTTCGAAAATTGACGGGAAATATTTCCGTCAAATTTTTTGTTTTTTTGTGCAAAAAGGGTTTACATTTTTAATGAATAATGGTAAAGTAGTTGAGCTAATATACAAATGTGTGTTTTGTGAGAATATACATTGTAAATTTTGGCAATTATTCTACTTCGAAGGTGACAATA
>CANQJK010000032.1 GCA_947624235.1 uncultured Clostridia bacterium
TGAAATCTATCTCCCGCATTTCCCTTAAATTCATCTATGCTAAATACCCTCGGAGCCTTGTATATTTCTCTACTGTACATATTCATCACTCTCATCACGGTAAATGAGCTTATACCGAATTTTTGAGCAATGTTTTTGTAAGAAACCAATTCCCTGCATTCTCTGAGTATATGCATATATACTCTCTGAGTCATGTGATGGTACCTTGGCAAGAAACTATACTTTTCACTAAACCTCTTCCTGCATTCAGAACACACATATCTTCGCTTTTTTAGTCTAATAACTACGCTTTTGCCATTATATGGAACATCTTTAATATCTTGCAATCGGTAGTCGTGCACTCTCTTTGTGGTATGCCCGCAATGCGGACATACCACCTCCCTGCTTTCTGTACTTACATAAACGACAGTGTTACTAAAATTGTTTTCAATTTTTTCTACAAAAACGTTTCCCAAATCCAGAAATTTTGTGATACAATTATCCATAGAGCAATCTCCCTTTTTCCCAGTGGTTTTTACCAATTCAATTATACACTGAAAAAGAGTCTTTGCTCTATTTTTTTTACTCGCACCCCAACAGGTTCTATAATAAATGTTGGGGTATGAGCAAAAAGATAGTGCGACGCATTTTGTGTGTATGATTGCAAAACGACAATGAAACAGAGAAAATGCTTATGAGTATTATTACATTATATTGTTTCTAAATTTGAAAATCAATTTTTATTAAAAAGGTTCTATGTCAATTGTCGTGGCAATAAAACATAGACGTAAACCTCAATAAATTTATTTTGGCTCCGCGTCAAGTAGTGTTTGGGTGAGGGAAAAGCAAGGCTCATTTCTGTGTATGATTGCAAAATGACTATAAAACAAAGAAATTGCATTTTGGATAATCTATTATATAATAATGTTTTCCAATTGAAATTCGTTTTTTATTAAATGGTTTCTATGTCAATTGTCGTGGCAATAAAACATAGACGTAAACTTCCGTAAATTTATTTTTACAACCCGATTTTTTTTACAAAACTTGTTTTTTACGTAATTTTTCGGATAATTTATTCGGTAAAATGTCTATAAAATTTTTCAATAAGTATGGAAAAGCAAAATTTAATGTGGTATAATTCAATCGTAACATGATCGTGCAACAATGTTAAAGATAATAGGAGGCGCCTATGCAAATAAAAAAAGAATGCGTCGCAATGCTTTTGGCAGGCGGACAGGGTAGCAGACTGTATGCTTTGACGAATGATATCGCCAAGCCCGCTGTCGGATTCGGCGCAAAATACCGCATAATAGACTTTACTTTGAGCAATTGTATCAATTCGGGAATAGACACCGTGGGCGTGTTGACGCAATACGAACCGCTGGAACTGAACGAGTACGTCGGAAACGGTCAGCCTTGGGACTTGGACAGAGCGTTTGGCGGAGTACACATTCTTTCTCCGTATCAAGCCAAGAAGCGGTCGTCCTGGTACGAGGGCACGGCAAACGCCATATATCAAAACATAGGGTTTATGAAAAAGTACAATCCCGACTATGTTTTGATACTTTCGGGCGATCACATTTACAAAATGAACTACGCAAAAATGTTGCAAGCGCATATTGCTACGGGTGCGGACTGCACAATTGCGTCGATACGCGTACCGATAGAGGAGGCGTCGCGTTTCGGCATACTCAATGTAAACGAGGACGGATCGATATACCAATTCGAGGAAAAACCCAAAGCCCCGAAGAGCGATCTCGCCTCTATGGGAATTTACATTTTTACCGCATCCAAATTGTACAAATATCTCGAAGAGGACGACAACGACAGCAATTCCGCCAAAGATTTCGGAAAAAACGTTTTGCCCGCAATGCTCAATGCAGGCGAAAAAATGTTTGCCTACTTGTTTGAGGGCTATTGGAAAGATGTGGGCACGATCACCGCGCTGTGGGAAGCCAACATGGATCTGCTCGGCGCAGAACCCGTTTTCGACGTGGGCGATCCTGCCTGGAAAATTCACTCGCGCAATCCGCTCGCTCCTCCCGGGTATATCAGCAAAACGGGCGAGGTGAACGATTCGGTAATTGCGCTCGGCTGTGAAATAGAGGGCAAAGTGAACCATTCGGTGTTGTCAAGCAATGTCACGGTGGAAGAAGGCGCTACCGTTATCGACAGCGTCATTATGTCGGGAACCGTTGTGAAAAAAGGCGCAAAAGTCTGCTATTCCATTGTGGATGAGGGCGTAGTGATAGGCGAAAACGCCATTGTCGGAGAGGACAAACAGACCGCAAAAGGAATTACGGTTTTGGGCAGAAATATCCGAATAGGCGACGACGTCAAAGTAGAAAGCGGTAAAATACTGGATAAGGATTACAAGGGGGAATAATTATGGCACGTTCGGCAGTAGGAGTAATTTTTTCCAATATTCAAGATCAAAACATTCCAGAGTTATCCAAGCACAGAACGATTGCTTCCATTCCTTTTGCGGGAAGATACCGCCTTATCGATTTTGCATTGTCCAATATGGTCAATGCAGGGATCACAACGGTTGGGATCGTTACAAAACACAATTATCAATCGCTGATAGATCACTTGGGAAGCGGAAAAGATTGGGATCTTGCCCGCAAAGACGGCGGAATTATTTTGTTGCCACCTTACAGCAACGAAACGGACAAGCCCTACACAAACCGTTTGGAAGCGCTTAAAGGAATTACGGGATTTTTGCTTCACAGAAAGGAAGAATACGTTGTATTGTATGACGGAGACGGAGTTTCTCGAATGGATATTGCGGATGTGGTACGTTTTCATGAGGAAAACAATGCGGACATCACAATGGTTTATCATGAGGAAACAAGCGTCGAATCACATTATTACATCACGGTGCAACCTGACGAAACGGGACGAATAACTTCGTTGAAAATAAATCCCAAAATAAACGGCAACGCCAAGTTCAACATGTACATCAATGTGATGGTCGTTCGGCGCGAATACCTGATGGACATCATTCAAAATGCCGTTCAAAGCGGATATTCCAGCTTTGGACGGGAAATTCTTGCCAAAAACGTGGATTCGATGCGTATTTTCGGATACAAGTTTGACGGATACTATGCAAATATCAGTTCGTTGGCACGTTACTTCAAACACAGCATGGAACAGCTTGACAAAGATGTAAGAGACGAACTTTTCGGCGCGCGTGACATATACACAAAGGTGCGCGATTCCGCTCCGTCCCGTTACATAGAAGGCGCAGTCGTCAAAAATTCGCTTGTATCGGACGGATGCGTGATAGAGGGTAAAGTGGAAAACAGCATACTTTTCCGCGGAGTCAAAGTTGGCAAGGGCGCCGTGGTAAAGAACAGTATATTGATGCAGGAAACGGTAGTGGGAAATTCTGCCAAACTGGACTGCGTTGTGACGGACAAAAATGTGTCCATACGCGACAGGAGAAATTTGGCGGGCTGTCCCGAGTTGCCATATTTTGTATCAAAAGGCACTATGTTATAATAAGGAGGCAGAATGGTGACGCAAGCAGAAAAAAGAAAAATTTTATTTGTAGCTTCGGAAGCTACGCCCTTTATATCAACGGGAGGACTCTCTGAGGTTATCGGATCGCTATCCAAAGCGCTTGCAAAGCGTAAAAAATTCGATGTTCGTGTTGTTTTGCCGTTGTATTCCGATATCAAACAGGAACAGCGAGAGGACTTTGAATTTGTAGGCAATATCAACGTTCCCGTGGCATGGCGCAACCAGTATTGCGGTGTGTTTCGTTGCAAAAGAGAGGGTGTTACCTTTTACTTTGTAGACAACGAGTACTATTTTAAGCGCAAAGGTTGCTACGGACACTTTGACGACGGAGAAAGATTTGCGTTTTTTTGCAGAAGCGCGTTGGAAATAATGCCGTTGATCGACTTCTTCCCCGATATACTTCATTGTCATGATTGGCAGTCGGCTCTTGCCTTGCTTTATCTCAAAACGATCTACTGTCGCAAACAAGAATACGCCAATATCAAGACTCTGTTTACGATACACAACATAGAGTACCAGGGGACGTATTCCATAGATAATTTGCAATGGCTGTTCGGGATAGATAGTTATTATCAAAATATAGCAGAATACAAGGGCTGTATCAATTTGATGAAAGGCGCCATTGAGTGCTGTGACAAATTCAGCACTGTTTCGCCCACATATGCCGAGGAAATAAAAAATCCCTACTTCGGTTTCGGTTTGGATCCGATAGTGCGACGCAACGCGTCCAAACTTTGCGGAATATTGAACGGTATCGATCCCGACTACTACGATCCTCAAAAGGACAAGGCGATCTTCGCAAATTATTCGGCAACGGATATTGCAAATAAGTCGGTATGTAAAGAACAATTGCAACGTATGCTCAATCTGCCCGTACGTCCCAACACGCCCGTTGTGGCAATGATAACGCGTTTGGTGGCGCCAAAGGGATTGGATCTGGTAATGGCGGTTGCCGATCAGGCGTTGGAACGGGATATGCAACTTGTCGTGCTGGGAACGGGCGAAGGGTACTATGAGCATTATTTCAGAGAACTTGCATTGCGTTATCCCAAGCAAGTTGCCACGGTGATAGCCTTCAATTCCGATTTGTCACGCCAGATATATTCGGGCGCGGATATTTTTCTGATGCCTTCTCGAAGCGAGCCGTGCGGCTTGTCGCAAATGATAGCTTCTCGCTATGGAACGGTGGCAGTAGTCCGCGAAACAGGGGGATTGAAAGACAGCATAATTCCTTACGGGGCAGGCGGTAACGGCTTTACGTTTTGCAATTTCAATGCGCACGACATGCTGTATGTTTTGAACGAAGCAATGGATCTGTACAAAGATAAGGAAAATTGGCAAAAGTTGATCGTCAAAGCAATGAAAACGGATTTCAGTTGGAAAAAATCCGCCGAAAACTACGTTGAATTGTATGATTCCATTCTGACGCAGTAAGTGACGGTTTATCGCTTTTTCTCAACGTGATGCCGGCGTTTTGCTTGGGCGAGTTTGTGCCCTTACGTCAATAGTGTAAATTTCAATCAATAATATCACCAATTAAAATGCACCCTGATTTGTAACCCATAATGGCTTGCAAGGGTGTATTTTTGTAACCATTTTCAAATTTACAATATCTAATTTTCTTTGATTTTTTGCCTGTTTTTATTTGAATTATGCTCGTTTTGGGCAAATCAGAGAATACTATGACTGTCATAATATGCTAATTATTTGCGTAAAGTACCTAAATTGTGCAGAGTATCCCGTTTGGACGATGTGCCATTTCTAAATAATCAAAAAGGGCTGACACGGAATAAAAAAGCCTGTTGATGGTAATAATGTTGATATGAAATATCCAAAAAGCAAAAAATACGGTAGCAACACCGATGAGCGGGAAACCGTGTTTCCGCAAATATTCGATTCGGAAAACAAAATCGAACAAACCGTCACAAAGTAGGAGGAAGCGCAAATGGACGTTAACAGAGAGATCACAAGGGAAAACTATAAAGCTTATGTATTTGAAAAAATGCCCAAAAGTTCGCATTGGAAAAATATGTTTTGGGCTTTTTTGATAGGCGGAATTATTTGCGCAATAGGTCAGGGTTTTATCGAATTGTACTCGTTGTGGTTCAATTTGCAAGACGCATCGATCCTGGCTTCGGGCACGCTTGTGTTTATAGCGGCCATGTTGACGGGTTTCGGCGTGTACGATTGTATAGGCAGATTTGCGGGTGCAGGTTCCACAATTCCCATAACTGGGTTTTCCAATGCTGTTGTGTCGCCTGCGTTGGAATTTCGCGTCGAGGGTTACGTCTACGGAGTGGGCGCAAAGATGTTTCTTGTTGCAGGTCCCGTCATAGTAAACGGAGTAACGATTTCCGTTATTATCGCCCTGATTTCTCTTATAATAGGTGGTTAAAATGGACTTTTACAAAAAAAGAACACTGACTTTTACAAATTCCAACATTTTGGAAGGATATACCGTTGCTGGACCAAAAGAAAATGACGGACGTTACAAGGGATTTTTCGACTTTGCGTTAGAGGACGACATGTTTGCGCAAAACACCTTTGAGCGTGCCGAACGCAAAATGTTCGAACACGCGATAGAGGGCGTAATTGCCAAGGCAAATTTAAAAGAAAACGACATTGATACCGTAATATCGGGAGATCTGCTCAATCAAATCGTGTCGGCGTCTTTTGCTTCGCGCAAAATTCATGCTGGTTTTTTGGGCATATACAACGCTTGCGCAACCTTTGTGGAAAGTTTGATATTGGGTTCGGCAATGCTTAACAACGGGTTGGAAAATGTCGTTTGCGCGTCGGGAAGTCATTTTTCCACGGCAGAACGTCAATATCGTTATCCCTTGGAATTGGGAGTTCTGCGTTCGCCCGTAACACAATGGACGGCGACGGGAGTGGGCGCCACGGTACTATCCAACAAATCGGACGCAAAAGTCCCCAAAATCACTCGCGCCACAATAGGCAGGGTGGTGGACTACGGCATAATGGACACTAACAATATGGGCGCGGCCATGGCGCCAAGCACGATGTCAACTTTGGTGACCTTTTTCAAAGACACGGGCACGACCCCCGAAGAATACGACGTTATTTATACTGGAGATTTGGGCAAACTCGGTTCGGAAATTTTGCGTGACTTGATGAAACAGGAGGGGTACGATATTTCCGACAGACAGCACGATTGCGGAGGTTCTCTCTATTGGGACGAACAGCAGACTTATCAAGGCGGAAGTGGCGCCGCGTGTACGGCATTGCTTTTTAACGCCGTTTTGCTGGGCAGACTGCGTCGTGGAGAATACAAAAAAATACTTCTTGCGGGTACGGGCGCGCTTATGAGCCCGACGACGTCTTTTCAGGGAGACAGTATTCCCGCAATAACTCATCTTGTGGAGGTAACAGCATAGCATGGACACCTTTTTGATGTTTGTAAAAGCCTTTCTCGTGGGAGGCGGAATTTGTCTTATCGGACAAATTATCATAAATTTCACCCACTTGACCAACGGAAAAATATTGGTCTTGTTCCTCATAGCAGGGGCTATACTGGAAGGACTGGGCGTGTACGGCAAACTTGTAGAATTTGCAGGTGCAGGCGCGAGCGTTCCCATTTCGGGCTTTGGAAGCGCTCTTGTAAAAGGCGCCATTAAATCGGCAAAACAAGACGGTGTGTACGGCGCGCTTACGGGAGGTCTTGCTACCTGTGCGACGGGCGTAAGTATTGCAATCGTGTCGGGGTACCTTGTTGCCGTGCTGTTTCGTCCCCGAACAAAAAAGAAATAGTGTAACTTTTGCGCCGTTTGCGGAATATAATGTGAAAAAAGGCAGTTTATGTCACGGTATTCTGTAATAAGCGCAACGGAGAAAAAACGTAAAAAACGCAAATGGGCAAGAAGATCGGTGTTAGTTTTTGTACTGATAATACTCTTGTCCCTTTTGCTTGCGTTGTTTTTTTATCGCAGATCGATGAATCCGATGATATTGGATATTGCTCAAACCCGATTGAAGTCGGAAACAACGCTTGCCGTAAACGAAGCGGTGTGCACGGTTTTGGAAAACGCGGATTTTTCGGAATTGGTCACCCTGGTCAAAAACGACGAAAACGATATCGTGCTCATCTCTTCTAACAGTGCGCTCGTAAACAGTTTGGCTCGTGAAACGGCTATAATTTCTCAAAAAAGAATAAATTCTTTGCAGTCTTTCGACGTGCTCATTCCCTGGGGAACGCTTTCGGGCATACCGCTATTGTCGGAAAAAGGACAGACTGTGAGCGTTTCCGTGTCGCCGATAGGCAATGTAAGTTGCAATTTTACAAGCGTGTTTGAATCGGCAGGGATAAACCAGACTCTTCACCGCATTTATATCAATGTTTGCAGTAAAGTGGATCTTATCATGCCCACATCACACGCCGAAGTAACAACGGAAACGCCCGTTTTGATTTGCGAAAGTCTTATTATCGGAAAAGTTCCCGACACCTACTTGCAGGGCGGACTGGTTTTGGGTAGCAGTTGAGCGCTAGTTTGTTATGTGGACTAAACGCCACGAATAAATATTGACCATTATCGGCGAATAGCAATTTAAGAAAATAACTAGTTCAGTAAAAAAGATATTTCCAGTAGAATAAGGCATTACCATAGATATGAGCGATCCCTCGTCGGAAAAAAGTAATATTTTCTTGCGAACAACTTATTTTTTGTCAAAATGCAAGTTTATAGTTTGCGTAAGTACTTTTTTATATCGTTTATAATTCCCATAAAATAGAGCCATTTCTCGATCCCCAAAAGCAATGTTTTATACAGACACCTTATTTTTACATTTTTATCAAAATGTCGTTTTTACAGGTTGCATTAGGTATTTTTTTTATATAATTCCCAAAGAAAATGGCCATTTCTTGGTGGAAAACTGCAATATTTTCTTGCAAAACAACTATGCCAATTTTGATGTTGCGAATGGTGCTCTTTTTGTATCGTTTCCGCGCATGTTTTACAACGGGCGTACTTCCTTTTTCGGTTCTCGCCGTATAAATTGTATTTTTGTATTGCTTTTGCCATTAAACTGTTGTCAAATAACTTTTTTTTTGCTATACTAAATACACAAACATTGACGAAGCAAAAGAGTTTGCGATACACGCTGAACAAAGCGAGCGAGGGACGGTGAAAGCCTCGACGGCGCGCAAAAAGATATTCACTTCTGAGTTCGAACGGTGAAATGTATCAGTAGCCGTTTGCGGGTTGGTCTCCGTTATCCGACGCAAAGGAAAGCCAAATATTTGCCTTTCGAAATTAGGTGGTACCGCGGTAAATTTATCGCCCTAAGCAACGCTCGCGTTTCTTGGGGCTTTTTTAGGAGAAAAATATGACTATTGCAGAAATCAAAACGGAATTTTACAATGCAATAACTAATTGCAAAACCGTATCCGAATTGCAGGATCTCAAAGTGAAATACTTGGGCAAAACGGGAGAATTGACGGCGGTGCTCAAAAGCATAAAAGACTTGCCTGCGGAAGAACGTCCGTCTTTCGGCGCAAAAGTAAATGAACTTCGCAAAGAAATGGAGTCGTGTTTCGGTCAAAGGGCGGAATTGCTCAAATCCGAAGAAATGCAACGTCGATTGCGCGAAGAAAAGGTGGATATCAGCCTTACGTCCTATCCGCGTCGAGGCGCGCTTCACCCTGTCACGCTGGTGGAGCGGGAAATATGCGATCTTATGATCGCCATGGGGTTTGAAGTGCTTTCCGGTCCGGAAATAGAAACGGACTACTACAATTTTCAGGCGCTTAATATCCCCGAGGATCACCCCGCGCGAGATATGCAGGATACGTTTTACGTCACGGACAGCATTTTGTTGCGCACACAAACTTCCGCAATGCAAGCGCGTTTGATGGAGCGCAAAAACCCACCTCTCAAAGTCGTCTGCCCCGGCAAGGTGTATCGCTCGGACAGCGACGCGTCCCATTCGCCCGTATTTCATCAAATCGAAGGCTTGGTGGTGGACAAAAATATCACGCTTTGCGACCTTAAAGGAACGCTCGAATATCTTGCTTCGCACCTGTTTGGGGCAAACACCAAGGTTCGTTTCCGTCCATCCTTCTTTCCCTTTACCGAACCGAGCGTGGAGGTAGATGTAACTTGCAGTAATTGTGGCGGTAAAGGGTGTTCTCTTTGCAAGGGCACGGGTTGGATAGAATTGCTCGGCGCGGGAATGGTCAATCCCGTCGTTTTGGAAAATTGCGGTATCGACAGCACAAAATATAACGGATACGCTTTCGGTATAGGTATGGATCGCGTTGCGATGATAAAATACGGAATACCCGACATTCGTTTATTTTTCGAAAACGATCAACGTTTTCTCAAACAATTCAGCAAATAGGAGATAAAAATGAAAGTACCTCTTTCTTGGATAAAAGAATATGTAGACGTTACGGAAGACATTCAGACGCTGTGCGACAAAATGGTGGGCATCGGCTTGGAAATAGAGGATGTCGTTTATCTCGGCGAAAAGGTAACGAACGTAAAAGTTTGCCGAATTGTAGATATCGCCCAACACCCCAATGCGGAAAGATTGCTTTGTTGCAAGGTAGATATAGGCGGTGAGATAATTCCTATCGTCACCAACGATCATCACGTCAAGGTGGGCGACAAGGTGCCCGTTGCATTGCACAACGCCGATCTCGCAAACGGAATGCACATCACAAAGGGCAAAATGCGCGGAGAAGAATCCTGGGGCATGTTCTGCGGAGCGGAAGAGCTGGGTATCAACGGCGATATGTACCCCGGAGCTGACAGCGACGGAGTGTTGATTTTGCAAGACGGCGCAACGGTCGGCGCGGATATTCGCGGGGAAGTGGGCATCGATGACTATGTTCTCGACGTGTGCGTTACGGCAAACAGACAGGACTGCAACAGCGTGCTCGGTTTGGCACGCGAAGTTGCCGTTGCTTTGGGCAAAACCTGCAAACAACCCGATATCAGTTATACCGAAGGCACGGTAGAAACAACGGATCTTGTAAGCGTAGACGTTGTAGCCGACGATATTTGTCGCGGGTACTATATGCAGGGCGTTACGGATGTGACTGTTGCCAAATCTCCCGTTTGGTTGACTTCACGTTTGGCAAAGGTGGGCTTGCACGGAATAAACAACTTGGTAGATATCACCAACTATGTGCTCTTCGAAATTGGTCAGCCTATGCACGCATTCGACTACGACGACATAGACGAGCACAAAATCGTCGTGAGACGTGCAACGGACGGAGAAAAAATCGTTCCGCTTGACGGCAAGGAGTACACGCTTTGCTCGGACGATCTTGTAATAGCGGATCAGCACCGCGCGGTAGGTCTTGCGGGAATAATGGGCGGTGCAAATTCGGGCATAAAGGATACGACTCGTTGCGTTTTGTTCGAATCGGCGACATTTGCGCGCAAAAATGTGCGTCGCACGGGACACAGATTGGGGTTAAGATCCGATTCGTCCGCGCGCTTTGAAAAAGGTATCGAAACATATACCAACAATTTGGGACTTTCGCGCGCATTGCATTTGATCGAGCAACTCGGTTGCGGAAAAATAACGAAAGGGCGCATATCCGTGGGAGAAGTGGCGTCCGACAGGATCGTTCAATTCGACAAAAGACGAATTGCCAAACTTTTGGGCATAGTCATTCCCGACGAACGGATACTTTCCATACTGTCCTCGCTCAACATTGCAACGGAAATTGACGGAAACAACGTAAAATGCGTCATTCCGCCTTATCGCGACGATATACAACGGGACTGCGACTTGGTGGAGGAACTTATCCGCGTGTACGGCTACGACAATATAACGGGCACGCTTATGGAGAAGTCTCGCATTACAACGGGCGGAAAGACGACGGAGGAAAAGCAGATAGACGATATCAAAACATTGCTTTGCGGTTTGAGATATAACGAGTGCGTGTTCTATCCCTTTGCGGGAAAGGCACTTTTTGACAAAGCAAGCACAAAACCCGTGGATGAGAGTGTTTATATACGCGTAAAAAACCCGATCGGCGAGGAGCTTTCGTTGATGAACAGGGAGCTTGCGCCCAATATGTTGCAGTGCGTAGCGCTCAACTTGTCGCGCAACAACAGCGAATTGAGGCTGTTCGAGGTGGGCAAGGCATATTTGGCAGACAGTCTGCCCCTTGTCGATCTTCCGATCGAGCAAAAACGACTTTCCGTTTGCGCAACCGAGACGGATTTTGACAGTTTCCGCAAAGATATTTTGCAAATTGTCGGTTCTGTAACGGACGGAAAAATAAAGCTCGTTCGTTCGTCCTGCGATTTGCTACACACGGGAATTTCGGCAGATATATTTGTTGACGGCAAAAATATCGGTCATTTTGGCAAAATACATCCGCAAATTGCCTCAAATTTTGACATCGACGTGGATTGCTGGTATGCCGAGCTTTATTTAGACGAGCTTTTCCGCCTTGCGCGCGGAGATGTTCGCTATCAACCCTTTGCAAAATATCCGTCCGTCAGCCGAGATTTTGCGTTTTTGTGCAATGAGGACGTGGCTGTACAAGACATTTTGGATGAATTTACCTGTCTTTCTCTCGTGGAAAGTGCAGAACTGTTCGACATCTACCGCGACGAAAAACTCGGAGAAGGCAAAAAAAGCGTTGCGATCACCGTGGTTTTCCGTGACAGAAACAAAACGTTGCAAGATTCGGATATAGAAAAGCAGTGCGCAAAAGCGCTTAAATCGTTGAGAGAAAAATACAACGTCGTTTTGCGCGAACAATAGGACGAAAGCAATTGCCGTGACAAAGAAAAGCGCCGAAATACTTGCCCCTGCGGGTAGCATAGAACAACTGGTGACAGCCGTCAATAACGGTTGCGATTCCGTTTACCTTGGGTTGGACGCTTTCAACGCGAGAATGAAGGCGCCGAATTTTACTTTGGAAAATATTGGCGAATGGATAGATTTTTGTCACTTATTCGGCGTAAAAGTCTATGTTGCAATAAACACTTCCCTCAAAAACAACGAGTTCGAAATCGCCTGCAACATGTTGAAAGAGGTGTATCGGCGCAATGCCGACGGCGTTATCTTAACGGATACGGCGCTTATTTATATGGCTTCTCGCTTGCCCAAACCGTTTGAAATAGTCGCAAGCACGCAATTGAACGTTCACGACAGGTTTGGCGCGGAATTTGTGAAGGAATTGGGCGCCACAACGGTGGTTTGTGCGCGGGAGTGTAGCATGAATGATATCCGAGATATTGCCTCGACAGGCATCAAAACGGAGTGCTTCATTCACGGCGCGACCTGCGTTTGTCAATCAGGTCAATGTCTCTTTTCTTCCTTGGTAGGGGGAAACAGCGGAAATCGCGGACTATGCGCGCAACCCTGCCGAAAAAAATACGTCGCTAACAACGGCGCTACGGGATATTTGCTTTCGGCAAGAGATCTTTGCGGAATGGATATCGCCGAAAACTTGTCACAAAGCGGTGCAAGCGTTTTCAAAATAGAGGGGCGCAATCGCCGTGCTGAATATGCGGGAGCAACATCGAGGATATACAAAAAACTCTTCGAGAACGCTTTTGAATACGATACCGCCGACATGGAAATGTTGGAAGAAATGTATAACCGAAGCAACGGAAAACTGAGCTACCTGAACGGAGACAATGCGGACATAGTGGAAACGAAAACGCAAAATCACATAGGGGTAGCCGTGGGATACGTCAAGGGAAAAGGATTTGTTGCAAATCGACCTGTCGCCAAAGGGGACGGCTTGAAAGTCTTGCATGACGGAAGGGAAGTTTGCGGAGGCGTCGCTAACGAAAGCGGTAGCGGGTTTATAAGGGCAGATTTTTCCTCCAAAGTTCAAAACGGAATGGAAGTAAGACGAACAACAAGCATTGAACTTTGCAACGAGATAAACAGCGCTCGTCGCACCCTGACGGTAGACCTTGCCTTTTACGCATATCCCGACAAAAAGGCAACGCTCAAAGCACGTCACGGCGACGTACAAGTAGAATACACGTCGGATTTCATCGTTCAGTCTGCAACAAACAAGCCGACAAGTACCGCTGAAATCGTTGAACAATTGCAGAAAACAGGCAATTCGCACCATACTATTTCAGACATAGATATGGATTTAGGCGATATTTTCCTCGCAAAATCGCAAATAAACGCAATGCGTCGAGGCGCGTTGCAATTGTTGGACGAGGAGATAATAAAACAATACAACGGCAGATTAAACAGAAGTTTTGTTTTCGATGACGCGTTAAAACCAAAGTTTCAGGAAACGACGCAACGAAAATACGGCGTTTCCGTGGTGTGCAGAACGGAAGAGCAACTGCAAAAAGCCTCATCCGTCAACGGCTATGCGGTGTACAAGCCGAGTTTGATAAACAGCGAGTCGTTGGCAATCGCCCAAAAGCACGTCGCATTTGTCGATATTCCCTCCTTTGCCGACGGCGAATATTTGGCGGAACTTTTGTCAAATATACCCGTAGGTATAGTTTGTCACAATGTGGGGCATGTACAATTGGCTCGAAAATCGGGCGTTCCGTATATTGCGGGAAGCGGACTTAACTTGTATAACGATAAAATAGTACAATGTTTCAGCGACGCGGTGTCGTTTGTTTATTCGTTGGAGTTGACGCTGTCGGAAATTGCAAAATTCCGCAACCAAAGCGGTTTGATATATGCGGACGGAGAGTTGACGCTTATGAAACTTGTACATTGTCCGTATAAATTGATATATGCCTGCGATTGCGAAAATTGCAAAGCGAATGTGCAACTAAAATACACCGACGAACAGGGAAACGAGTTTTTTATAAAACGCAGACGGGACAAAAGATGTACGTTTGAACTCGTCAATGGCAAGAAGCTGTCCGTATGTTCCAAATTGAACTTTGCGGGGAACTATCTCGTTGACTTTGACGAAAAGGTGATAGCGCACTATACGGCGTTGAACAACAAAACGATAGATGGCTACACGGAAACGAAGCCGTTTACCAAAGGCCGTCTGTACGATAAGGTCAATTGATATGATAAACACCAAAACACTGAACAAACTGCAATTTTTCGATATTCTGAATGACGTCGGAAAGTTTTGCGTAAGCAGTATCGCTCGGCAAAAAATGTCTGCTATTTATCCTGCAAAGGATTTTGAGGAGGCGGAACGTCTTATCGCCGAAACAAAACAAGGTTTCGACCTGTTTCAGTACGAAACGTCGTTCGATCTGTCGGTAGACGATGTTTCCGAAACGTGCGCTCTTGCCCGAGTCGGCTCCTGTCTGTCCATGAAGCAGCTGTTGCAGGTGATGCGAGCCTTGCGTACAGCAAGGTATTTGCAGACGGCGCTATTTGCCGATTACGGCATAGACATTTCGCTGTTGCAGGCAAAAGCCTACGCGCTCTACAATGACAAACAATTGGAAGACGACATAGACTTTGCAATAATTTCCGATGAGGAAATGAACGACAAGGCTTCCGACGATCTTTTTGCCATTCGAAAAAGAATAAAGGGTATCAATGCGGATATCAAGCAGAAACTTCAAAGTTACACTAAAAACAGCGAGATCTCAAAGTATTTGCAAGATACGATAGTTACGATGCGCGGAGACAGGTATGTCATTCCAGTAAAACAGGAGTTCAAATCATTCGTTTCGGGAATAGTGCACGATCAGTCCGCGACGGGCGCAACTTTGTTTGTGGAGCCGATGGCGATAGTTCAACTTAACAACTCCCTCAGGGAGGCAATGTTGGAAGAAAGGGCGGAAATTCAACGTATTTTGCAGGCATTTACAGACAGAATATCGCCCGTTGCAGAGCAAATTGCCATTGCGGTGGATACGGTCAGCGACATTGATGTGATTTTTGCCAAGGTAAAATACGCAATAGAAAACAAATGCACGTTGCCATTGCTAAACAACAAAGGTATCATCGACATAAAAAAGGCTCGGCATCCCCTTTTGGACAAACGCAAAGTGGTGCCCGTCTCCGTCAAATTGGGAAAAGATTATGACGTGATAGTCATAACGGGGCCTAACACGGGAGGCAAAACGGTCACGCTAAAAACTATCGGGCTGATGTGCGCAATGGCCATGGCAGGACTTTTTGTGCCTTGTAGCGAGGACAGTTCCGTGTCGTTTTTCGAGGACATTTTGTGCGATATAGGCGACGAGCAGAGCATCGAACAAAATCTTTCGACATTTTCGGGGCATATTTGCAACCTCCGCGACATTTTGAATATCTGCAAGGCGGGGCACTTGGTGCTCATCGACGAAGTGGGAGCAGGTACAGAACCGAACGAAGGCTCCGCGTTGGCGCTTGCAATTACCGAATTTTTGCGTAAAAGCGGTGCAAAATGCGTTTTAACAACGCATTACGGCGCGCTTAAAGAGTATTCGCTCACCACTGAACGCGTGGAAAACGCCTCGATGGAATTCGATCTGCAAACGCTTGCGCCCACTTACAGGTTGATAATGGGCGTGCCCGGCAGTTCCAACGCGATAGCCATCGCGTCAAAGTTGGGACTTCGCAACGACGTGATAGAATACGCAAAAAACAATGTCTCCGAAGAAAAAATAGCGTTTGAGCGCGTTTTGCAACACGCGGACGACATTCGCAAAGAATACGAAACAAAACTTGCGGAGTTGGGAGAAGAATACAAGCAATTGCAGGCGGAAAAGGAAAAAACCGCCAAACTTAACGGCAGTTTGCAAAACGAAAGAGAAAAACTTCTCGCAGGTTCTCGCGAAGAGGCAAAGAAAATTGTCGCCAAGGCAAAGGAAGAGGCGCAGGCTATCGTGGGTGAACTGAAAGGAATACTTTCCAAGGACGTCGTTGCAGACAAGGATCTGTTCCAGGCGCGAAACCTTGCCAAACGTTTGGACGCAATACAGATAGATCAACCCGAAGAAGAGGACGAGATAGTTTTTACAGGCGACAAAGTGGTGTTTGACAAACTCAAAGCGGGAGACACGGTTTACTCGCAAAAACTCGGCGTTCAGGTGACTGTTGTGGAGATACGCGGAAAAAACCGTATCAAAGTGCGTTGTGGCGGAATAAACACAGAGGTGTCTGCTGACGATCTGTATTACAGCGTAGTAGAGCAAAACCGCTCAAAAAAACGCAGTTTCGGTCACTCTCAACCCAAAACACAAATAAATACGCGTAATTTAAGCAATGAGATCAACGTTATCGGCAAGACCGTAGACGACGCAATAATGACGGTGGACGAGTTTATCGACTCGGCTGTAATGGCAGGGCTTAAACAGATATGGGTAATACACGGAATGGGCACGGGCAGACTGAGAGCAGGGCTTCACGAACATTTCCGTCATCACCCGAATGTTGCGGAGTTTCGTCTCGGAACTTACGGCGAGGGCGAAAGTGGCGTCACTGTCGTGACGTTAAAATAGTCGATTATGACAAAAATCGGCATTTTATAAAATACTATGTCACACATAGATATTGAATAAGGGCAAAAATGATACATTATTTTGACAATTGTGCAACAACACGAGTTGACGACGATATCGCCGACCTGATAGCGCAATATCACAAAACTAAATATTTCAATCCGTCGGCTCGAAGCACGTTCAGCCTGGACATATCCAACGACATTGCTCAGGCAAGGGAAAAAATCACAAAATCTTTGAACGCGGAAGGGGAGATCATATTCACCTCGGGAGGAACAGAGTCGGACAATCTGGCGATTTTCGGTTCGTTGAGGGCAAAACACGGCAATATCGTCGTCACCGCTTCGGAACATTCTGCCGTCTACAATCCCGTTGTCGAACTTAACAATCGCGGTTATGAAGTGCGTTTTGCAAATGTTTTGAGTGACGGGCACATCGATACGGAAGATTTCCTTTCCAAGGTGGACAACGAAACGCTTCTTGCTTGTTTTATGCATGTGAACAATGAAACGGGAGCGATAAACGATATACGCCAACTCAACAGTCTTGTAAAAGCAAAAAATCCTCGCACCGTAACATTTGCCGACGGAGTGCAGGCTGTGGGCAAAGTCCCCGTAAATTTGCGTTATCTCGGGGTAGATCTGTATTCTTTTGCAGGACACAAGATACATTGCACCAAGGGGATAGGCGCGCTTTATGTCAAGAAGGGCACGCGACTTGTTTCTACCGTTTTTGGCGGAGGGCAGGAAAGGGGATTTCGTTCGGGTACGGAATATGTCGGCGGTATCGTTGCGCTTGCTTTGGCTGTGGAAAAGGCGCAAGCCAACCTCGAACATAATGCCGAACGATTTGTTGTGTACAAGCAGATAATTCGCAATTCGCTCGCTTCGATATCCGATTGGAAGGAAAATTGTACAGAAAACGTCTCTCCCGCGATAATGTCTCTTGCTTTTGCAGACATCAAGGGAGAAGTGTTGTTGCATATGTTGGAAAAGTTTGACATCATTGTGGGAACAGGCTCCGCATGCAGTTCGAAAAACAAGCAAAGTCGCATAGCAAAAGCGATCGGACTGGACGCGCGGTATGCGGAGGGAATAATTCGTATCAGTTTTTCCAAATATAACGACGAAGAGGAAGTAAAATTTCTTGCAGACAAGCTTTCGCAATGCGTTTCGGCGCTACGAAAAACCATGCTCGGCTAAAAAAATAACGGAGGAAAAGCGCAATTAGCGTGCTCAATTTATGAAAGTCATTATTATAAGATATTCCGAAATACATCTCAAAGGCAACAACCGCGAATTTTTCGAAAGCGCCCTTGTTGCCAATATCAAAACGGTGCTCAAAGAGTATCGCTACGAATTTTCTCGCTCTAATGCCCGCTATGTGATACGCAACTTTGACCAGACGCGCTTGGAGGACATGATAGACGCTATCAAAAACGTGTTCGGCGTTCACTCGCTCAGCATAGCAGAGGAGGTGGACAGCGTCTACGAGCAGATATCAAGCGCCGCCTTGCAGTTTGCTCCCGCAAGCGGAACATTCAAGGTGGTTACAAACCGCGCGGACAAGCGTTTTCCCATGCAATCGATGAAGGTATCTGCCGAGGTGGGCGGGGATATCCTCGAACAAAACCCTCATCTCAAAGTAGATCTGTTCGCTCCCGAACACACCGTATATATCGATATACGCGAAAACGGCAAAACGTTTGTGTACGGAGAAACAATTAAAGGCGTAAACGGAATGCCTGTTGGCACTGGCGGGCGTGGCGTCGTGATGTTGTCGGGCGGGATCGACAGCCCTGTTGCCACATACATGATGGCAAAACGCGGAATGACGTTGCGCGCGGTGCATTTTCACAGCTTCCCTTACACAAGTATGCAGGCGCGTCAAAAGGTGCTCGATTTGGCAAAAATCGTCAAAAAATATACGCTTCACATGACCGTGGACGTTGTAAGCTTTACGGAAATTCAGACGGAAATTCACGAAAAATGCCCCGAAGAATATATGATAACTATTATGCGACGGTTTATGATGCGCATTGCCGAACGAATTGCCAAAATTCATGGCGCAGGCGCAGTGATAACGGGCGAAAGCCTCGGCCAGGTGGCGAGTCAGACGTTGGAAAGCATCACAAGCACAAATTCCGTGGCGACAATACCCGTTTTTCGTCCGCTGATAGGCTTCGATAAGGACGAGATAATAGAGATCGCACAAAAAATCGGCACTTTCGAAACGTCCATATTGCCGTATGAAGATTGTTGTACCATATTTTTGCCCAAGCGTCCCGTAACAAAACCGCGACTGGAACATGTTCTCAAAGTGGAAAGCGCGCTCGACGTGGACGCGCTTGTGGAAAACGCGCTGAACAGTATCGAATCGGTGACGATAGAGTAAACCTATGATCGCTCACATTGTCCGTGACAACGTTTCATTGTCTTTGTTGCACGGCTTTGTGAGCGTTTTTGTTTGCAACGGCTATTTGAATTTGACATTGAAATATCGAAACCGCTACCAAACAGAAATAAACACGCACTTTATTGAAAACGGCAGGAAATCGCTGAATTTTGGCGTTTACAGCCGTACCTCGCAACGTCGACGAGTAGTGCATTTGAGATATATTTTCTAATTTAACCATTCGTCGATCGGCAAGTTTACTTTGATTTTCACAAACAGCAATGTGTTTGAAAATTTTTGCCGTTTATCAAAAAAGTGTTTTGCAACAAAAAGTTTGTCAAAAAAAACCAATATAATTTCAAAAGTTGATGTATTTTATATACGGCGAGTTATAATAATTGCTTTCAACTTTTATGCAAAAAAATTTCCAAAACTCGAAAAATCTCTTATACAATTATTAGTAGTTATTGGTATAGTGGGAGTTGGAATAGCAGGTTTGATCGGAGATATGATATTTCCGTTTATAGGAAGTTCTTTGCACAACGAAACCGCATTTACAAGCGCTGTTTCGTCGATAAAAACATTTGCGCCTGTTTCAACCCCAATACCAAAAATCTGTTAGATCGGGAAAGTCTTTGTCCTTCGGCAAAGGCTTTTCTTCTGTCAATAGAGGGCAGACCGTTACTTTGGGCGTGGTGTACACAAGTTTTCCGTTGACGTAAAGTTGCGCGCAGAAATCCGTTTGCTCCGTCACGTTTCCCGTATAAAAATTGTTTTTAACGTCTAACAATATGGGATTGCCATCTGTTTGCATGTAAAGTTGCCAACAACCTGCTGTTTCGGGCAAAGCGATTTGTACCGTATCGGAAAAAACGGATACGTCGAGAGTGTAGTCGTATGTTTGTTTTTGCAATGTTTCTTTTGGTTGATTTGCCTTGTCAAACCAAAACTTTTCGCCGTTTTCGCACCTTAAAACAAGTTGATCGTCGTAGAGGCTTTCCTTGTCCACGTCTACGCAAACGACATTTGCGGGAGGAACAAAAGCGCCCGGAACATCGTTTTTGTACATTTTTTCCAGTAACTTATTGGCGAATTTGCAAGGGGCGGTGCTTCCGTTGATCTCGTTCGGCAAGTCTCCGCTATACCAAACTACAAATGTGTCGCGCGTGGTGTAGCCTGCCACCAAAGCGTCGGTGTT
>CANQJK010000033.1 GCA_947624235.1 uncultured Clostridia bacterium
TTGCTGTATCCCCCAAAAGTGCTTACGACATAGTTTGTTGGGGCAATCGCACACCGACATTTGCCACAAAGCAAAAGGGCTGTCGCATGCGATTGCGACAGCCCCGTTAAGAGTTCAATTGTAATTAAACTACTTTTTGAGATTGAGTTGATTGTAAACCGTGTTGCCCTCGGAATCGGTTGCGGAAAGAACGCATCCCGCGTAGTAAGTTTTGCCGTTCCAATTGCACAGCGCCAATTCCACCGTGACGGTTTGTCCGCTGAACTGTTTCAAAAACTCGTATTGTCCTGCGCCACTGCAATAAAGCGACAGCGTCACGTCGCCGTCTACTTCGCCTATGTTGATAGACGTATAGAAGTTTGTTTCTATCACGTTCACCTTTACATCCAACACATATATCGTGGTGGTGAAATCCTGCGTCGGATCTGCATTGCGCAACTCGCTCAACGTTTTGCCGTGGACAAAGTTGTCGGTGCAATACTCATGATCGCCGTATTCGTTCAGTAATACCTCGGCGTTATCCAAGCAGGTCTGACCGAAATACGTTGTGGCTTCGGCGTTCTTTTTGACTGTTGCTCTTGTAGCCTTGATGACTACTTCGTCCCCAAGCGAAAGCTCTGCACAAGCCTCTTTTGTGCTCATGCGCACCGCGATCGTGCCCGTGTCGTCAATGAGATAGAAACCTATTTGGTTGACGAGGGAGGGACCGACGATACCTCTGACGGTAACTTCCGTATTCACCGCGGTCGCTATTGCCTCGGCGACGGTAATCGCGTCATAATGCGGTTTTTCCGCAACGGTTACGGTGACGGTTGCCGTCTTTTGCGGATAGCTCTTGTAGCTTGCGGTGATGGTGATGTGCGCCGTACCCGTTTGCAACGTGTGCATAACCGTTTTGCCCTCTTCTGCGACAAACTTGACTGCTTGCTCGTTGTCGGAAGAGTAGCTCAACGTGACGCCCTCTATGCCCAACAACTCGCTACTTACAGTGGTTATCATTTCCAAAGCGGGATCCGATTGATAAACTTCTTGGAATTGTCCCACGCCAAAGTAGTCAATGGCAAATTGAGGAGCGTCCTCTTCGTCAAAGACGTAGTTTTCGTAGCTCACCTGAATGGGCACAAATCTCCACACGCAACCCGTTGCCGTAGATTTTGCGTTGATGACGGAAAGGTAGACGGTGCAGATTTTACCGTCAAATTCGTCCAACCAATCAAAATCGGAGCCGTTGCACTGGGTGTAGACGTAACTGCCCGTTTTGCCGTCGATATCGTCGATGTAGTAATTTATAAAGCCCGGTTGCTCGCTCTTTTGGACGAGAGCGTTCACCTTGAATATGGTAGTAGTGATATTTTCGGATGCGGGAGTGTCCATTATGCGCTTGACGGTGCTCTCCTCTACCCAACTGAAATCAACTGCTACGTTTTCGGCAAGTTTTTCCACCAAGTAGGCGTTGGCAAGTTGCAAACAGCCCGTGTAGCCGAATTTTTGCGCGTTCGACGCTTCGTCTGCCAATATCCAATTGTCCCTTTCGCCCGCTATGCGAACCTTGTCGCCGACTTTAACCTGCGGTGCGATCTGGCTGTCGTAAACGTAGATGCTATCTGTGCCGTCCACAAGGAAGAATCCGCTGGGCTTTTTGCCGTTTGCATAGGTTATGCGTGCGACAACGCCCTCTACGACCACCTTTTCTCCCGCGTTTTTGGCGCGCGCTTCGCTGACGTTTGCCTGAGCGTAGTCGTTGATGTCAAACGGGGGCGTTTCCGCCTTTTCGAAGTGCACTATCCAGGCAAGTTTTATCTCCTTTGTGTCCTTGAAGTTGGCAAGCGTTTGAATGTAAAGCACGACGGTGTCGCCTGCGTAGGGTTTTTCGTCCAATTTGTCATAGTATGTGTACCCGTCGGCGCCCCTCGTGCCGTAAACGCTGATAGAACCCGTTTCGTCCTCAATGGTCATTTCGCCGTATGTGGCGTTGTCGATACTCTTGACTGTCGCCTTGACAAAGTGCTTGTATTCGATGTCGGCAGAGGTACTTTCGGCAGGGATCTGCTCCAAAATTTCCGCAACGGTTTTGAGATCCTGCGACCAGGGACCGATCCACTTTGCTTCCAGCACAACATTGTGCGCAGGCATATCGAACTTGTCGCCCACTTGGTAGGTTTGTTGCTCTCCCTTTACTTGCCAGCGATCGAAAACGTGTTCTTCGAACACAAACGGACAACTTTCCGTCGTGACCTCGTCGCCCTCGGCATACTCCTTGACTTGGGGAGCGGTGCCTGTTGCGTTTTCGTTTCCGCTAACGTATGTTACGGTGTACTTTTGCGGTTGAGGAGTTTTTTCATTCCACTGCGCCGTAAGCGTAACATTGTGAGCGGGCATTTTGAATGTGTCGCCCTTTTGGTACGTTGCGTCGTCCGACTTCCACCCCGCAAACTCGTACTTGTCCAGTACAAAGGGGTTTTCCGCCACGGTGACGGTGTCGCCCTCGGCATACTCCTTGACCTCGGGAGCGGTGCCCGTCGCGTTTTCGTTACCCTTGACGTATGTTACGGTGTACTTTTGTGGCGTCGGATCGCACGCTACAAAAGCGGCAACAAGACATACAAAAAGAATAACACTCAACCAAATAAGTGCTTGCTTTTTGAACATAGATGTTCCTCCTTTTTGATTTTGCTTCGAGTGTTTGTTTTTGGGGGTGTCACTTCAACAATAAAATAATTGATGAAAACGTTTTTTGGGGGAAACACATCGCGCCGAGTAAAGAATACCCCCCCCCGTGCGGTCTTGTCAATACAAAGTGCCAAAAACAAAAAATATTGTTGATTTGTTTGCGATTGCCGTTACAAAAACTTGATAATTCCGTCGCCACAAAGTTACAACGGGCAAAAACACGTCGCAAACACGGCTCAATTGTTTTGATCGTCCGCTCTGCTTGAAACTCCGCATTTGAACGATCGAAAACGCGAAAAGAACGCGTAGCGCAAAACGCAAGCAATTTTCCAAATCCGCGCAATCGGTTGAGAAAATTTGCAAGCTGTGCTACAATGTATCCGAGCGAGGACTAAATCATGAACACTGTGATAAAATTCGAAAAAGTAAGTTGTGAAATCTTTTTGTCGGTTGGCACGGCGGAGGTATATCAAAACATAAAATTGCCCAAGCGCGCAACCGCCCAAAGCGCGGGATACGATTTTTTTGCGCCGACGGCAATGGATATCGCCCCCAACCAAACGGTAACGGTCGCAACGGGAGTGCGTGCGTTGATGCCTGCCGACGTGTGCCTGATGATAGTTCCGCGAAGCGGATTGGGCTTTAAGTACAAGTTGCGTCTTAACAACACGGTGGGGATAATAGACGCCGATTACAGCGACAGCGACAACGAGGGACACATTTTCGTGCGTATGACAAACGAAAGCGACAAACCGTTGCACATCGACGCAGGCGAGGCTTTTGCGCAGGGCATATTTGTGCACTACTTGCTTACCGATGACGACGACGTCACCGAAAAGCGCAACGGCGGACTTGGCTCCACAAGCACAAAAAATCAACTGTAACGCAGAGGACGCCCGCAAAACACTCTTATGCAAAACATTATTAAACACGACTTGGACTGCACCTGTTCAAGTCGTGTTTTTGTATAATTATTCGTATTTTCAATTGTTTATGCAATCAAGACAATGGTTATTTTTTGATTATTCGTTGAACGTCCATTGCGCTACATTCCGCTTGACGACATCGACAAACATATCGTCGCAACAAGAATGCGTGGCGGTTGTGCGCCCATTGTCCCATTGAAAGGGCAAACGGGGACTTAAAACGGGCAAATCAATCGTTATCGAAACGCACTTTTATCGAGCCTGTATCGGTGGTCAACGTCAAGTTGTAGTCTCCGTTGCCCGTACGATCAGACAGGTTGCAACTGGCCGTATTGCTGTGAGCGCTTATCGTGTACCAATGCTCTGGATGTTCCACTTCGCCCCTTATCGCGCCAGTAGCGGTTTTTACTGTGATGGAGCGGGCAGTCAGATCGAAATCGACGGCACCCGTGGTAGTTGTTATTTCCGCCTTGTCACATTCTCCCTCGACGCGGACGGCGCCCGTATCTATGTTGACGGAGATGTCGTCGGCGTGGCAATCGCCGATATACACCGAACCCGTTTTTACCGTGACGTCCAACTTTGTGGCGTTTTCCATGTCCTCTATCTGCACCGCGCCCGTTTTTGTTTCCACCAGCACGCTGTAATCAAAGGCGGATCGCTCGTTCATGATATACTCGGGTACGCCCACTATCAAAAAGGCGTTTTTGTTGTGGGATGTCATGTTGTCCGTGCAAACCTCGGTAATGATCAAATCGTATTCCCCTGTGGCTTGCGCTCCTTCCGCCACACCCTCCACTTTGTAGGAATCGTGTCGAGCAAAATCCAACGTGACGCTCCTGCCGTACTCGATTTCGTGTATGTACACGGCGTAGACGTCGGTGGTGACGTTTATGCGCACGTTGCCCGCGTCGGCGCCCTCGCTCAACGCTATCTCCTTGTGGACGTCGCATTTTCTCAACAATTTTTCGACATCCGCCTCTCTTACTGCCGTGCAGGCGCAAAGCGCAAAAGCAACAAGCGCAACAAGGCAAACACTGCAAATGACCGCAATTGTCCTTTTCATATCTGACCTCCTTTACGTAAAAGTTTTACTCGTGCAAATATTTGTACAGCGCTTCCGCCGTTGTTTTTGGCATACCTTTGGTTTCGGCAATTTGCTCCACCGTCGCTTCGCGCAGAGCGTCCATCGATTTGAACTTGCGGTGAAGTTCTATCCGACGTTTTTCTCCTATGCCCGGGACGTCTTGAAGCACCGACTTTATCGACGTTTTGTTGTGCAGTTTGCGAAAATAAGTTATGGCAAAGCGGTGGCTCTCGTCGCGAATGTTTATAAGCAAATTGAGAGCGTAACTGTTGCGGGGCAAAAAGGTCGGCTCGTTGGTGCCCAACGTGTAAACAAGTTCCTGTTGCTTGGCAAGGGACACAAGCTGAACTTCGACGCCCGCCGTCTCCATTGCCCGACGCGCATATTCCAATTGTCCCAAACCGCCGTCCACAACGATAAGGTCGGGAGTTTTGCCAAACACTCCGTCGTCCTGTTTCATTCGCTCGAACCTGCGCAAAAGCACCTCTTGCATGCTGGCAAAGTCGTTGGCGCCCTCTACCGTTTTTATCTTGAAACGGCGATACTGCGAAGCGTCCTTTTGCCCGTTGGTAAACACCACCATGCTGGCGACCTTGTCCACGCCCTGAACGTTGGATATGTCGTAGCACTCCACGCGCGTGGGCAACTTTTTGAGGTGCAACAGTTCCTTCAATTGAAGCACCGCTCCGTGCGTCGTGTTGTATTTTTTGTCTATTGCCGTTTGGCTCTTGGTAAGATACTCCACCGCGTTGCGATAGGACATATCCACAAGGCGTTTTTTGTCCTGCAATTTGGGACAGTATATCTTGGTTTTTACCCCCGTTTTGTCAAAAATGAGCTGTTGCAACTCCTGCGCGTCCGACAACTCCACGTTGGTGTACAGCTCTCCGCACAGCTTGACCATCTCGCAATACTCCGCCAAAAAACTGCTCAACGTTTGCGCCTCGTCCAAACCCGCGTCCGTCACGGCGTTGTTGTCGGAAAAAATGACCTTTCCGCCACGGATCATGGTGTGGTTGACTACGCAACTTTTTCCGTTGGAGGCGACGGCAAACATGTCGTAATCGACAAATTTGTTCAACACGACAATGCGCTGTTGCGAAATTTTGTCGATGAGTTGCAAATATCTCTTGTAGGTAAGCGCCTGCTCGTATTGCATCTTGTCGGATGCGTCCAGCATTTTGCGCTCCAAAACGGCGCGAACTTCGCTATCGTCGCCACTCAAAAAGGCTATTGCCCTGTCTACAATGGCGCGGTACTCCGCCTTGGTGACCTTGCCTATGCACGGGGCGCAACATTTGCCGATGTGGTAGTTGAGGCAGGGACGAAAATTTTTGGGCAACTTGCGAAAATTGTTGTTGCAAGTGACGGTGGGAAACACCGAGCCGAGAATATCCAAAAAGGCTTTGGCTCCGCCCTGCGTGATAGGCCCGAAATACCGACACTTGTCCTTGGCGAGTTTGCGAGTGGACACGAACTTGGGAAAATCGGCATGGAGATCGACCTTGATGTAGGGGTATTGCTTGTCGTCTTTGAGCAATATGTTGTAGGGCGGGGTGTGCTTTTTGATAAGAGTGTTTTCCAAACTCAAAGCGTCCGTTTCGCTTGCCGTGATGATGTAACGAAAATCGGCAACGTGACTGAGCATCGCCAACACCTTTTCCGTCTTGTTGGTGGAGGCGTGGAAGTACTGCCTGACGCGGTTTTTGAGAATTTTTGCCTTGCCGACATACAAAATGTTGCCGTCGGCGTCATACATGATGTAGACGCCCGGTTCATCGGGAAGATTTTTCAGTTTTGTTTGCAAGTCAACGTTTTCTATCATGATCACACAACGGCAAATTCCGTCAACGATATCCGTTTTTGTTGACGTATTTTGCGCCAAACAATTGTTACGCCCCCAAAGCGTGGAATAACACTGCGACAACGGAGAAAACGCGTGTTTTTATGCGCGAATATTTCCCCCGTCCCGTCTTGATTTCAAGGGGGCTGTTCGTTAATTTGCGCAACCGCGCTCATCACAAATAGTATAGCACAAAACAAATAAAACGCAACACAAATCGTCGCGTTAAACAATTTTGCGCAAAACAGTGTCAAAAACGGCGTGGAAAACAAGTTTTCCCGTCGTTTTTTTGCATAATTTTTCTTTCTTTGTTGTGCGAGCGACGCAACGATCTTGGCGTATCAGACGTGATTTTGCCCTGCGTTTTGCGAATAGGCTTGCAAAAGTCCGTTTAGCGCGCCGTTGATCTTTCTTTGTTCCTCTGCTGTGCGGGTGAAATTCAGCCCCTTGTTGTTGAGCAGACGGCTTGCTCTGCCCACGGCTTCGTCGTTTACAGGTTGTGCGTTGAGCTTGTTCAATTCTCTAACAGTGTCCTCAACGAGGGTGTCGTTGCTTGGAGGAGTGTTGCGGGCAAGCTGAGAAACAAATTGTCCGAATATCCGCTTGGCAACGCGCGCGTTACGACGAATTATCGCAAGGCGGACAAGCAAAACAAGCGCAAAACACAGCCAAAACACCAACTGCATTACAATATAACTGAAATTTCTGTCCACCAAAACAAAAACCGCAATGTAGCTTGCGCACACAATTGCCGACGCGACGACCATCCACAGTGCGCACAGTCCGTTGCGCTTGGGCACAAACTCAAACACGAGCGACGGCTTGTCCGTACCGCAATTGACAAACGCCCGATACTGCCTGCGATATTCCTCGGGCAAAAAATGAACGTAGTTGGCGGTTTTGTGGGGATAAGATCGCATAGCCCTGACGCATTTGATGAGTTTTCTGTTTTGTCGCCGATATACGTTTCGCAACCAGTTGATAACTGCAAAAAGCGCCAAAACGCAAAACAGCGCAGGCACCGCCATATATCTGTAAACGTGCAAAAGGTTGAGAATTTTGATAAAGTAGTACATTGTGACCTCCGTTTTGCTACAAGTATTGCCCCTTTTGTTGCGTTTCAAACGACAATGAAAACAATTGCAAAAGAAAAATCCGACGTTTACAAACGTCGGACCAAAGATAGCCGTATATCGCCCAAAGCGACAGGGCTGTTGTTGCAATTTCTTTCGAAGCGTTGCGCTTATTTTAGCAATTCGTTCATCTTTATCAGCCTGTTATCCGCAATGGACAGCACATAGCACTCCACGTCGTCTATGTCGAAAATGTTTTTGACCGCCGTGCGGTAACTGTTCAACTGGTAAGCGTAGCGTTCTTCCACAAGATCGCTGTGCTTTGTGTATTTGAAGTCCACCACCGTTGCGCGTCCCTCGCCCACTATCAACAGGTCTATCACGCCTTGAAGCATCACTTTGTCGGCAAAACGTCCGTCCTTTGCCACCTCGTTGTAGGGAACATACAGCATAAAGGGTATTTCGTGGTACACTTTGCCCCTGCTCAAAAGCGCCACAAGGTCTCTGTTGTGCAATGTGTCGTATATCAAGTCCACGTCCAACCTGTCGGCGTAGCGTTGTTCTATCCTGCCACTTTCCACCAACACGGCTATCGTGTCCACGATCTGTTGGCGGTGAGCGTTGTAATCCACAAATTGGTATACTTTGTGATACGCTGTGCCCACCTCGTTCAAATCGCTGTTGTCGTTGATGAGCGCGGGCGGTTCCTGTGCGTTATCTTCCAACATGTCGCGATCCAACCGAGAACTGACGATCTTGGAGGGCATTTTTGTTTCGGAGCGGTATGGATAGCGGAAGGAAAGCTTTTCTTCCAGTTGCTCGGCTCCGACTGTTTGCTCGCACACGTCCTTTTCCTCGTTTTGCACGACTTTTTCCACGTCCGAATACACGTTTACTTCCACGCCCTTTGTGGCGTCGTAGTTGTTTTGCCTCACCGCAGACAATATCCAGTCGAGGTGGGACGTGGCGCGATTGGGTTGCTTGGGTATCGCCGTTAGTTGCTTGGGGGTGACGCTTGCCACCAAATTGAGCGCAAACTTTGCACGCGTAAGCGCAACGTAGAGCAAACGCATATTCTCTTCGCGCTGTTTTATGTCGTTGACCGTTTGGCAGGCAAGCACTCCCAACGTTTGGGCGGAATGCATCGTGAAAAAGTCGTAACGATCTATCGCCATGCCCAATTGCGCATTGGCCTTGACGGCGGGCGTCGTTTTTTTTGGGCGCGCTTCCAAACCCGCAAGGATAACAACGGGAAATTCCAAACCTTTGCTGGCGTGCATGGTCATCAGGCGGACGGCGTTTTCGGCGCTTTGCCCCTCTTCGGCTCGCGTGTCCTCCGCGTCGTCCACATAACTCAAAAACTTATCCACGCTTTGCGCATAGTACGCACCGCGAAGGCTATTTGCAAAGGCATACAGCTTGTTGAGCCGAAGCGCGCCGTTGGGCATGCTTTGCACCGTCAAGCGATAGTCCGTATCCGTGATGAGTTTTAGCACCGTATCGCAGACGGACGCCGTTTGCGAGTAAAACCGAAGTTGCTCGACGTAGTCCAAAAATGTCGATATTTTGTCGGCGATAGCTCTATCCTCGCCCGAAGCAACATACTTTTGCAGTCTGTCGATAAAGGACATCCTGCCGTTTTGATGCAGTCGAACGTTGCACAACTCGTCCTCCGACATGTGCCCGAATGTGAGGCAAGCGCCCACCGTGGGTATGTCGTCGTAAGGATTGTCCAACACGCGCAAAAGGTTGACGACGTCGCGCACCTCTTTGTTGGTGTACCCCTCCACCTTGAAAGAGGCGGATACGGGAATACTGTTATCCACAAGGGCGTTGTAAATATCTACCGCTCGATCCTTCATGGCGCAAATAAGTATCGCCACGTCGCCGTAACCTATTCGGCGCACCTCGCCGTTTTTGTCGCGATACGCCATGCCGACGTATTCCTTTACTCTGTTTACGATATGTTGCGCCTGGCTGACGCCCTCGGTATCGGTAGCGGTTTCGATGTCGTAAATGTCCTGCACCGTTTCCTTTTCCGCAACGGATCTTTCCAAAAAATCTATCTTGACGGAGGGCGTTTTGAGCGTCGGCGACGCCGTTCCGCGCAGTCGAGCGGTGTTTCGGTAGTCCACCTTGCCGAAGTCCGTCGTCATGATGCCGTCGAAAACGCTGTTGACAAATTCCAAAATTTGGCTGTTGCTACGGAAATTGTCGTTCAACTCCACAACGGTGCCCTCTCCGCTTGCCTTGTAGCGGTCGTATTTTTCCACAAAAATGGCGGGCTCGCAACCGCGGAAGCCGTAAATGGACTGCTTGACATCTCCCACGCAAAACAGATCGTTGTTCTGCGCCAACCGCGAAACAATCGCTTCCTGCACGGGGTTGGTGTCCTGATACTCGTCTACAAATATCAACTTGTACCTACTACGTATATCGGCAAGCGTTTCGGGATCGTTGAGCAATTTGAGGGTGAGGTGTTCCAGATCGTTAAAATCCAACCCCCCGCGCCTTTTCTTTTCCTCCCAAAACACCGCGTCAAACCGTTCCACTATCTCCGTCAATTTGTCCACATGCACAAGCGAACGCCCCATTTCGTCCCACAAGTCTTTTAGCGGAAGCCCGCGACTGAAAGTGTTGTACTTGCCGAAAAACTTCTCCCTGGCGTCCTCTCGCAGTTCTTTGTAGTCCTCTTTTATCTTTTCTTCGTAAGCGCCCAATTCGACGTTTTTCTTTTTGGGGGGAAGCGATTGAAAGGTAAAAGTGCGTAGCGCATTGAACGCGCTGTCCAAATCGTCCCGCGGAATATCGCGAAACTTGTCTGCGTTGATGTCGAACACGTTCGCATACGGGATATTCTCGTCCCGAGCGCGTTGTGCGATGGCTCTCAGCGACTGCTCGTAGAAGTCGGCGGTTTGCCCGATATCCTTCAACAGCGTTGTTACGATGGGGTTGTCGTCGCTGTAAGTTTCAAAATTCTTGCGCGTTTGCGCGTACCATTCGTCGAAGTTTTCCAAACAGCGAGAAAAATCGTAGATTTCATACAGCGTCTTGCGGAAGTTTTCCTCCTGTCTCTTGACGGAGAAAATTTTGTACACCTCGTTGAACACTTCGTCGCGTTGCGAAAAATACTGTTCGAAAACCTCGTCCATTGCATTGCTTTTGAGCGTCGCGACGGTTATAGTGTCCAAAACGGTAAAGGACGGATCTATATCTACGACGTAAAAATAATTGCGAAGCAATGTGTTGCAAAAGGAATGGAGCGTGCAGATATTTGCGGAGTCCAGATTTTCCAATTGTTCCGCCACACGTTCGTTACCGCGTTTTTCCGAAAGTTTTTGGGCAAGGCGCGCTTTCATCTCTGCGGCCGCAAGGTTGGTAAACGTGACGACGACCATTTCCGTGACGTCGCACCCTTCCTCTATCAATTTTGCTATGCGCTCTATCATAACGGTGGTTTTGCCCGTCCCCGCCGAGGCGGACACCAGCATGTTTTGTTTGCGCAGATCTATTACTTTTTGTTGAGATGGGGTAAAGTTTTTTTGTGTGTTCATTTGTTCACCGTCCTGTCGATAGCGTCTTTGTCCACCGTGCGCTCTTCCTTGCGCGCCTCGTATGTGTAGATATCGTCGAAATCGCAAATCGCGCGGTAATCGCAATATTCGCAGGCGCCTTTGTAGGGATTGACGGAAGCGTACCCGCGACGCATCAGGTTGCCCGCCCTCGCTATCAATTCAAACGCGTAGGCTACCTGATTGTCAAATTGTTTGGCGTCCAGCAATCGCGCTTCCTGTTGTCTGTTGAACTCTCCCTCTTTGGTGAGACTGAGACACAGACGTTTGCTCTTGCCTGATGCAATACGACGATCCAACTTTTGCACCACGTCCAATTGTTTGAGCGTGCGACCGTTCCAACAATAATCGTTGTCGTTGGTTATGTTCGTAAAATTGTCGTGCATGGCAAAGTAGTAAAAACCCGCGGGCTTTTTGTGCAAAATATCCTGTACCGCCTTGACGTAGACGGGCAACTGCAATTTGTGCCCCAAATAAAGTTCCATTTCGTTGTATTGGGACGCGCCCTCTCCGCTTTTGTAGTCTATTATCACAAAATGATCGTCGCACACGTCCACGCGGTCCACCTTTCCTTTGAGGAAGAAACATCCGCCTTCAAACGCCACGCGAACGGCGGTGTCGCCCGAAAACACCAATTCCGTAGCGTAGTTGGTAAAGTCGGAATCCCGCAGTTGTTGCTTGACCACACCGCACATTCGCACGCACTCCGCCTTTAATTGCGTAAGGACGCCCGTCAACGCGGGATCGTTTTTCATTCCGACATAAAAGTCGTCGTTGAGCACGTCGTCGTAAATTTCGCACGCGCGCTCCTGCGTTTGCTCATCCGTCTCCGACAGATCGGCATTGCGAACGTATATCTCCAACACGGCATGCAACACGTTTCCCAAATCGGCAGGTTGCATTTTTGCGATATCGCGCGGTTTGACGTTAAGCCCGTACCGAAAATAAAAGTTGTATGGGCATTTGAAAAAGTCCGTCAACTGGCTGACGCTTGTTTCGGCGTTTTTGAGATACAACTCCGCACCGCGCGAAACGGCGATTTCCCTGCCCTGCTTTTGGTCGAAAAACCGACGCTCTACCTGCGGAAACCGACTGCGCAACGCCTCAAAAGAGGGAACGACCACGGGTTGTCCGTCCTTCATGCGACGGAGGCTCTCCGCAAGCTTCAACATCGCCTGTTTTTCGGCATAAATATCGCTTTCTGCGCGATCGGACACATCTATCTCCTTGCCTTTGCGACAGAACAACGCTCGTAGCTCGTTTACAAAGGGCGAGGGCACAAGGCTGTCGGCGCCGTCCGCCGACGCATAGGAGACATACAGTTGTTGCGTAGGCTCCAACAGCAATTGGAATAGACTGAATCGTTCGCGCCTGTTTTCCGTGATGATCTGCGGTTCCACGTTTATCCCCGCATTGACCAAGTCTTTTATGTTGCGGTCGCTGAGCAAACGGGTGTCTCCCTTTACAATGGGCATAGCGCCGTAGTTGGCTCCCAACAACGCCAAAAACTTTATGTCGTGCTTGCGCGCCTTTGCCATGTTGGCAAAAATAACGCAGTCGTTTTGCGGAGGAATGACGGAAATTTTGACGGAGCCTATGCCCGCGCTCAATATTTGAACAAATTCCTCCAATTTGACGCTTCTTTGTCCCAACACCTGTTCCGCCATGCGAAGCACCTCGCCGAATTTGTCCGAAGCCTGTTCGGTCACCTTTGCATAGTAGCTCCAATCGTCCCACGAGTTTGCCTGCAATGACTCCTGACGGCAACGAGCGCGAAGTTGTTGCGCGAACCGTCTGTTTTTTTCCACAAGATCGGTACGCTCTATCAAATCGTTTACGCATTTGACGTATTCGGCGACCGTTGCGGACTTGGGCATCTGCGCCGATTTGTACAAATCGTAAAACTTTTCGCGCAGACGATCCGCCGAGGCGAAGAACGGTTCGTTTTGTCCCAAAGAAAACTTGTCGTACCGATAGGAAACATTGTATTTGAGGCAATAATTTTCAAACATAAACACGCCTGTTTCGTCCGTATCGTCCGTTGCGAACAGACGGTTTTTGACAAACGGCAACACGCTGTCCAACTTGCCGTTGTTACGACAAAGTGTCAAAAAATCCACCACATATCGCGAAAACGGGTGATCGGACAGACAAAATTGCCTGTCGCAAAAGTAGGGTATGTCAAAGTCGTTTAGCACGGTCAACGCGTTTGCGTACTTGGCGACGTCGCTGACTACGACGTAAACGTCTCCGTACCGTCCGCCCCGACGCACATATTGAGCAATTCGGCACGCCAAGGCATACACCTCGTCCATGCGCGTTGTGCCGTTGAACAAAGTGACGTACTCTCCGCACTCGACGGGCGCGACCTCTCCGTAACGGAACAGGTTGTTTGCTATTTGCTCGGCATACTTGTGCGCACAGCTTGCGCCGTTTACAATGTTGGGCTGTATGCCGTTGCGCTTGCACACGTTCAACACGCCTTGATAAATGTCGTTCAAATACAGATACCTGTCTCGTTGGTCGTCGCTCACGCAACACGCGATGTAAACTCCGCGACTTTTGAGCATCAACTGTTCCACCACCGCCAATTCCTGCGCGGAAAAATTGTCGAAGTCGTACAGATAAAAATACCCGTCGGCGCAAAAATCGGTATTTGCAATGGCTTCGCACAACAATTCCATTTTGTCAGCGGAATCGACAAACCTGTCTTTGGTGAAGTCGAGATACGCCTGGTATATCACGGAAATGTCGCGCGCCTTTGCCTGCACCCCCTTGGGCAAATCGGTCGTAAGCATTTTGGGCGTTATGCGACAATACTTCATCATGCTTATCGTGTCGTACATGTTTTCCACAAAGCCTTGCGTTTCCACCCCTTTGGTAAAGCATGTGAGTCGCTCGCGATTATCCTTGATTATCCCCGTCAGCGCCATTATCCCCGCCTGTTTGGACAGGTAGTCGTATTTGGGCAAAATACTCGAAGAAAGTCGGCGAAAAGTTTTGACTTCGGCATTGAAACTGCCCCCCAACGCTTTCAGCAAAGCCCTCTCCGCTTCGAGAGAGGCTCTGTCGGGGACAATTACGGTGTGCTTAACGTCCAAATTGCGCTTGTCAACGCTTTTGAGCACCGTAGAAATATATTTGGCGCCGTCCGCCATCGTGTTTGTTTTGTATATGGTGATCATTTGTTCCGTCCTTTGGTAAATATGCGCCCGCGGTAAAAATCCGCTTACGGCAATACACAAACAGTATAGCATAACTTGTTGCTCGTTGGCAAGAGCTAACAGGCACAACCGCCGTCAACTATTTGAACGGGAATACTTGGCAACAGACCTTTGATGTGATATAATAAATAGTACAACCTAATAATTTGCATGCAATGCTTGCTCCAAGCGCGCGTGCAATGTGTCGTCCGCAGAGACGACAACATCAAACGGAGAGAATTATGAAAAGAAAAATTGCACTTTTGGTACTTATTATACTGGCTGTCGGCATTTTGCTGGTTGCATGCAACAACACCGAGAAAACATCGGTAGCGATACGGTGGGACGACGAAGAAAAAACTTATCGGGTTGCCTTGGCAGACTTTGCGGGTGACGACGGCGCTATATTCAAAGAATATAAGGATAACGAAGGGGGTAGCGAAAAAACCTACTACAAAGATTACTTCCTGAACGGCGAAAACCTAAACAACTTGGACGAGATCCGTCCCCGCGCGGTAGACGGCACCTACACCACATCCCTCAAAAAGCGTGGCGACACCTGGACATACGAAACAGATCAGGTGCTTTATCTGCAATATGATAAAGAACTGTTGGAACAATCGGTCGAACCGCTTTCCGAAGGCGACCTTGCCAAAATAACGGCAACCGCCGAAGAAGTTGCGCAACTTTCCTTTGAAAACGCAGAGGGGTGCATTATCCTCAAATCTTCAACGAAAACATCCGTAACATTTGAGGACACCATCGATCAAAAACCCCAAAAATCCGAAACGACCGTAAACGGCTTTTATGTGGGAAAGGCACATCAACAGCTGACGAACTACACCGTCGCGACGGAATATGACTTTTCCAACGCAAAGAAACCCATTGCAAAGGTAACTTTGGACGGAAATACCGTGGAACACAAATTGCCTCGCAACACAACGGCGATAGACGCCAATCAAATTTTGCTTTACCTGCGCAGTTTGAACAAATCGCAAACGAGTTTTCAGGACAATCCCGCGGTGCAAGTTTTCAATTCGTTTAGCGGAGAACTTCAAGTTGCGCGCTTCGGAATGGAATACCAATCGCTTGCCGTGCTCACCTTCAAAGACGAGGAAAAACACTGCGCGGTCAACAGCGTCGCCGTAACTATCGACGGTTTGCCTTTTATGCATCAATTCAATTTGCCCGACAACCTCAAACTGGGCGACAAGGATTTGGACAAAATGCTTTCGGGCGCAGGGGAAGGTACGCCTGAATCCAAATTTACCACTGTCCGCTTCCGCGTAGGATATCTTTCCTACGAACTCGAACAGTATCCCCAAGAATGTTGGGACGCCCTCGTCAAGAGTTTTGACGCCGAGTCGTGACGTCAATTCCCAGCAACGATAACACACGATCGACAATTGCAAAACGGTTTGGACAAAACGCTCCAAGCCGTTTTTCTTTTTGTCTGATGTCGGGGTGCGGGGATGTTTTCAACGCGTTGTCGTGTTTGAATGTCGGAGTTGCATTGATTGCGTAAACGACAAATAATTATACAAAACGGGGCTGTCGCATTAAACTTTTTTACTAAATAACACCAAGAACGGCTTGAAAATATTGATTTCAAATCGTTTTTTTGTATAATTATTCATTTTTTCGTTTATGCAATTAATGTGACAACCCGTTTTTGCGCCATTGTGCACAAGCTATTTAATGCGACAACCCCGCTTTTGTTCCGCGCCGTCATTGCCTTTACTTGAAAATTTTGCGTTGTATAACTTTGTGTGCATAACGCAACAGACTGCATTGCGTTGTAATTTGTGAAAAGACGCACAAAAAAACATTGCAAGTGTAAAGCGTCAAAAAAAAGAGAAGAAACCGTTCGGTCTCTTCCCTTGATGCAACTTTTTGTGTTTATGTTCCAACCAAAACTTCTGCCCGCGATCAATCTTTGGGAGCGTCGTCGGACTTTTTGGTTTCCTCTCCCTCCGCAAGGGGAGCGTCGCCGTCAACGGGCGTTGATTGTGTTTCAACAACGGGTGCCGTTTGCGGTTTATCTGCTTGCGCTTCGTGCGCTTCCATGTAGGCGATCACCTCTTCTGCCGACTTGCCTTGCATAAGCAATTCCACTTCTTCGGTGTGGATAGTTTCCTTTTCTATCAACACGCGCGCCATGTTGTGCAAAATGTCTTGCTTGGATGTCAATATTTCCGTTGCGCGCTTGTGACAACTTTCTACTATCTCGCGCACTTCTTCGTCTATTATGTTGGCTATTTCGTCAGAGTAGCCCTTTTCCGTTTGATAGTTGCGTCCGACAAAAATTTCGCCTTCGCTTCCGTAAAACACGGGACCTATGCGCTCGCTCATGCCCCACTCCGTCACCATGCGGTGCGCCTTGTCCGTCAACGCCTTGATGTCTCCGCTGGCGCCACTGCTGATGTTTTGAATGATAAGCTCTTCCGCAACGCGTCCGCCCAAAGTCATTGTGATATCGTCCAAAAGCTGTTGTTTGGTCACATGGTTATTGTCGTTTTCGGGGCGAGTCATTGTGTAACCTGCCGCCATTCCGCGCGGAATGATCGTCACTTCATGTACGGGATCGCAGTATTTGAGCGAACATGCCAAGATCGCGTGACCGGATTCGTGATATGCGGTGATACGCTTATCCGGTTCGGTAACAAGTCGAGATTTCTTTTGCGGGCCCATGACGACCTTGTTGATCCCTTCGTTGACATCTGCCATGGTTATCACGCGCCTGCCCTCTCTTACAGCCAAGATCGCCGCTTCGTTAAGCAAGTTTTCCAAATCGGCGCCCGTAAAGCCTGCCGTTATGCGCGCTACCGTGCGGAAGTTTACGTCGGGACCGATAGGCTTTTTGCGAGCGTGAACTTTGAGTATGGCTTCGCGCCCGCGCACGTCGGGACGATTGACGTATATTTGACGGTCGAAACGTCCGGGACGAAGCAATGCGGGATCCAAGATGTCTGCGCGGTTAGTCGCCGCCATAACAATGATGTTTGTGCTGGTTTCAAAACCGTCCATTTCCACAAGCAATTGGTTGAGCGTTTGCTCGCGTTCGTCGTGTCCTCCGCCCAGGCCTGCGCCACGTTGACGTCCGACGGCGTCGATCTCGTCTATGAAGATGATGCAGGGCATGTTTTTCTTGGCTTGATCGAACAGATCTCTAACGCGACTTGCGCCTACGCCGACAAACATTTCCACAAAGTCCGAACCGCTCATGGAGAAGAAGGGTACGCCCGCCTCCCCCGCCACGGCTTTGGCAAACAGCGTTTTACCCGTTCCCGGGGGACCTACCAGCAACACGCCCTTGGGAATTCTCGCCCCGATATCGCTGAATTTTTTGGGATCTTTGAGGAAGTCGATGATCTCCTGCAATTCTTCCTTTTCCTCTTCGGCTCCCGCGACATCGGTAAAGCGCACCTTGATATTTTGCACGACGCGCGCCTTGCTACGACCGAAATCGATGTTTTGATTGTTTTGACGGGCGATCTGGCGGAACATGATAACGCCGAGAAGTATTATCAAACCGATCCACAGCACGGGAATGATGTAGTCCGTCCAACTTGTGGCGTTGGGATCGGCAACTTGATACACCATGCGCTCTTTCTCATCCACGCCGTCGTCGATCTGTTTTTGCAAATATGCCTGTACCGTCTCGTCAAACTTATCCCTGTTTACAATAGTACAGGTAAATACTTTGTTGTCCGTGGTAATACCCACTACGTTGTAGATGTTGAGTCTGACTTCTTTGAAATTATGTTCACCCAGCAATTGCTTGAATCTCGTTTCATTTATGGTTGTAGCCGTGTTGCCCAATACCTGCCAAAGCACTATCGCCAAAACTGCCAACAGCACCACCGCAATAACAACATAAATGATATTTCTACGTCTTTGATCCAATGTTTCCTCCTTTGCATTTCGCCAAGGCGAATTGCATTTTCTGTCGCGCCGATAGCTTTGTTCGAAAACGCGACGTCTGTTTCTGAATAATCAATTTGCCCGTTGTACTACCGCTTTTGCCACTATTAGTGGATCGCGCGTGTACCGCGGACAACTTTTGAGTGCCTGTATTAGTATTTATTTGCAAGCTTGTCCTTATACAGTATAACACATATAATACCATATGTCAATTATTACATCATATAGTTGTGTTTGCGCAAAAATACATTTTTGTCGCGATTTTTCGTGTTGCGTTTCGCTACGCAAACCCCGCGCGGTTGCAACTCATTTCACCGCACCGTTATGCAGTTATACGCAAGGCGCGCTTGTTTATTTGTGTCGGCAGACATCCGTTGGCAAAGTCGTATGTTCCACAAACGATGTCAATGTTCACGCGTTGTAACCGCGCCAAAAACGTTGCGGTGCTCGCCCTGCCGAGCGTGTTTCGGCAAGCACGACGCCTGTCATGCGTTAGCGAATCGACTTGTTCTGAACTAATGGAGATCTTACCTCATAGGCAGACGTTCGTTGTGCACACGACCTCTCCGAGTTGGAGTGTCGCACACCATTTAAGTGTTTTTTTGCCGAACGTATCGGCACAACCCCATGCCCGAACTCTCCGTTTCGGCGCTTAACCTTTTGGACAACAAACCTATTGTTATTTTTCTTTGCTTTTGGCACAACTCGACGTTCTTTGTTTTCATATTTTCTTGTCGCGACGTCTTGTTTGCGTAATGACGAAACTGTGTGAAACCCTTGCTTCACATTGAGGCTTTTATAATCAAGAGGCGTTGCTCCCTGCATGCTATAAACGACAAATCGATCGTATCGCACGCCCTCTCCGGGTTGGAGTGTCGCACACCATTTAAGTGTTTTTTTGCCGAACGTATCGACACAAAATCACATGCCTGAATTTTCCGTTTCGGTGATTGAACTTTTGGGCAACAAACTTATTGTTATTTTCCTTTGCATTTTGGGCGCAACTCGACGTTCTTTGTTTTCATATTTTCTTGTCGCGACGTCTTGTTTGCGTAATGACGAAACTGTGCGAAGTCCATGCTTCACATTGAGGATTTTATAATCAAGAAAGATGTTGCTCCCGGCTTCCTATTTACGACAAATCGATCATATCGCACGTCTCGGAACAAGATTTTTTCCACCCCATATCCGCAATTTCGCAAATTTCGTCGCAAAAAAGCGAGCCGAGAACAGTCTTTTGATACGTCGCTACAGCATTATGCAATTTGCGTTGCACCCAATATTGCGTCGGCAATGAAACGCGCTACCTCTCCCACCAGCTTGTCCTTTTCTGTATTTAGAGTGTAAAAATCATGCATGCCCTTTTCCGCCACTATACCGACTATCCCTATATCCCCTATCGTCGGGAGATTTTTGTTGGTCGCCGCACCGGGCAATATTCCGCCGTCGCACAGCTGAACTTTGCCTATTTGTTCGGCTGTTCCAACCGCCGCGTCCACAACTACAATGGGCGCGTTGGGGTGCAACGCTTT